>JAYTHL010000142.1:0-17115 GCA_043732605.1 Rhizobacter sp.
CCTCGGCACGCGGCTGGCGATCTTCGCCGGGCTGCCGCGGCTCGGCCTGATCGTCGTCGACGAGGAGCACGACGCGTCGTACAAGCAGCAGGAAGGCGCCCGCTACTCGGCGCGCGACCTCGCCGTCTGGCGCGGCCGGCGCGAAGGCGCGCTGGTCGTGCTCGGCTCGGCGACGCCGTCGCTCGAGACCTGGCAGCGCGCCGACACCGGCCACTACCGGCGCCTGTCGCTGCCCGAGCGCGTCGGCGCCGCGGCGTGGCCGCGCGTACGGCTGGTCGACATGGGCCGGCTCGCCAAGGCGACCGTCGGGCTCGGCAGCGGCACGGTGCGCGGCATGCCGCCGGGGCTCGCGCCGCAAGTCGTCGACGCGCTGCGCGAGCGCGTCGCGCGCGGCGAGCAGAGCCTCGTCTTCCTCAACCGGCGCGGCTACGCACCGGTGCTCCAGTGCGGCGAGTGCGGCTGGATGAGCGGCTGCCCGCACTGCAGCGCCTGGCGCGTCTTCCACAAGAAGGACCGGACGCTGCGCTGCCACCACTGCGCCTTCACCGAGCCGGTGCCGCGCGCCTGCCCCGACTGCGGCAATCCCGACATCGCGCCGGTCGGCCGCGGCACGGAGCGACTGGAAGAGCAGCTCGCGGCCCTGCTGCCCGAAGCGCGCATCGCCCGCATCGACGCCGACACGACGCGCGCCAAGGGCGCGCTCGAGGCGCAGCTCGGCGCGGTCCACGCCGGCGACGTCGACATCCTGGTCGGCACGCAGATGGTCGCCAAGGGTCACGACTTCCGCCGCATCGGCCTGGTCGCGGCGATCAATCCCGACACCTCGCTCTTCAGCGGCGACTTCCGGGCGCCCGAGCGGCTGTTCGCGCTCTTGATGCAGGCGGCGGGACGCGCCGGTCGCGACGCGGCCGCCGCGCATCCGAGCGAGATGTGGGTGCAGACCTGGCATCCGCTTCATCCGCTCTACCAGGCGCTCGGCCGGCACGACTACGCGGCGTTCGCGGCGAGCCAGCTCAAGGAGCGAGAGAGCGCCGGCCTGCCGCCCTACTCGCACCTCGCCGTGCTCCGCGCGGAGGCGAAGACGGCCGAGGCGGCGCGCGCCTTCCTCGCCGCTGCCGCCGAGGTCGGCCGCGCGCTCGACGACGCGGCCGACGTCATGATCTACGCGCCGGTGCCGCTCGACGTCGCCCGCGTCGCCGACGTCGAGCGGATGCAGATGCTGGTCGAGTCGGCGTCGCGGCCGCGCCTGCAGGCGATGCTGCATGCCTGGCTGCCGCACCTCGACGCGCTCCATGCGACGCGCGGCGAGGGCGCGCCGCGCGTCCTGCGCTGGGCGATCGACGTCGATCCGCTGACGATCTGACCGGCGCCGGCGCGTCAGCGCCTCGAGCGGTCGCGCGCGACGTCGGCGAGCAGCAGCGTCGCGCGCACCAGCTCCTCGACCGCCGCGGCGAGATCGGCCGGCGGCTCGAGCGACTCGATCTCGGCGAGCAAGGCGTCGGCGTCCTCGAGGTCGTCGGGGTCGAGGTGGCGATAGATCAGGGCGAGCGGCTCGACGACCGCTTCGTCGTCGCCTTCGAGCAGGCCGGGGAAGATCTCCATCGCCGCGGCGAAGCCCGCGACCCACGGATAGACGGCGTCGACGCCGTCGGCCGGGCTCGCAGCGTCGTCGTCCTCGAGCTCGAACACGCGCGGGTCGAACCACTCGCGTCGCTCGATCGCGCGCCGGAGCTCGGCCTCGCGACGCACGGCGAGCTCGCGCAGCCGGCGCGCGTCGAACCCTGTCGGCAACGGACGGCCGTCGCCATCGGTGACGAACGGCAGCCACCGCTCGGGCACGATCCGGCGCGGCTGGACGATGACGCCGCACAGGAACCCGTCGAGCGTGGCGACGTCGAGCGCTTCGAGCGGCGCGGGCACCGCGTCGAGCAGATCCTGCAGCTCGTCGATCTCGCGCTCCGACTCCATGGCGTTTTTCTTCGGCACGCGGCGAGGATAGCCGCCGCCCGTCGCGACGACGTCGGCAACGATGCCGCGTCGCCGATCCCTTGGCGGATACTTGCGGGATGACGTCACAGGTCCGGGTGTCGGAGCGCCTGCAAGAGATCCTGAGCGAGTTCTACGCGGGCAGGACGACCCGCGACCAGACCCGGACGGCGGTGCTCGACGTGATCCTCGAACGCATGGCCTGCGCCCGCGTCAGCCTGTGGAAATTCGACGGCGACGGCGACGAGTTGTCGCTGCTCTGCTTCGCGTCGAAAAGCGCCGGCGGCGCGATCGACACCTCGGAGCGGCGCCTGCGCCGGGCCGAGTACCGCGACTACTTCAACGCCCTCATCGAGCGCGGCACGTATCTCAGCGTCGACGCCCTGAACGACGCCGCGCTGCAGCCGATGCGCGAGAGTTACCTCGTGCCGAACAACGTGCTGTCGATGCTCGACGCCGCCTTCCTGCTCAACGGCCGCGCCTACGGCATGGTGTGCTGCGAGGAGACGTCGACGCCGCGGCACTGGCGTCCGAGCGACCTCGTCGCCTTGCGCGCCATCGCCACCAAGCTCACGGTCGTGATGTCGGGACAGACCGATTCGATCCTCTGGGCGACGCCGTCGGTGCCGCTCAACGCGATGCCGCCGACGCCGCCCGCCGCCGACCCTGCCACGCACCGCCGCACCGCCGCGGATCGTCGCAGCTGACTCTTCTTCGATCCACAGGAGACACCCCACCATGGGCGCCAACGACAGCTTCACCAGCAATGCCGACATCGGCCACTACATCGGCGGTCGGCGCTTCGCCGGCGAGAGCGGCCGCAGCCAGGCCGTCTACAACCCGGCGACAGGCGCGGTCGCTCGCCGCGTCGCGCTCGCGACCGCGGCCGAGGTCGACTCGGCGGTCGCCGCCGCGAAGGCCGCGTTCCCCGCCTGGGCCGACACGCCGCCGCTGCGCCGGGCGCGCATCCTGAACGCCTTCCTCGCGCTCCTGAACCAGCACCGCGACGAGCTCGCGGCGATGATCACCTCCGAGCACGGCAAGGTCTTCAGCGACGCGCAGGGCGAGGTCGCGCGCGGCATCGACATCGTCGAGTTCGCGTGCGGCATCCCGCAGCTGCTCAAGGGCGACTACACCGAGCAGGTTTCGACCGGCATCGACAACTGGACGATGCGCCAGCCGCTCGGCGTCGTCGCGGGCGTCACGCCGTTCAACTTCCCGTGCATGGTCCCGATGTGGATGTACCCCGTGGCGATCGCCTGCGGCAACTGCTTCGTGCTCAAGCCGAGCGAGCGCGATCCGTCGCCGTCGATCCTGATGGCCGAGCTGCTCGCCGAGGCCGGCTTGCCGAAGGGCGTGTTCAGCGTCGTCCAGGGCGACAAGATCGCGGTCGACGCGCTGCTCGTCAATCCCGACGTGAAGGCGCTCAGCTTCGTCGGCTCGACGCCGATCGCACGCTACATCTACGAGACAGGCGCGAGGCATGGCAAGCGCGTGCAGGCGCTCGGCGGCGCCAAGAATCACATGGTCGTGATGCCCGACGCCAACCTCCAGCAGGCGGTCGACGCGCTGATCGGCGCGGCGTACGGCTCGGCCGGCGAGCGCTGCATGGCGATCTCGGTCGCGGTGCTGGTCGGCGACGTCGCCGACCGCATCGTGCCGCTGCTCGCCGATCGCGCGGCCAAGCTCGTCGTCAGGAACGGCATGGAGACGGACGCCGAGATGGGCCCGCTGGTCACGGCCGAGGCCAAGGCGCGCGTCGAGTCGTACATTGCCTCGGGCGTCAGCGACGGCGCGACGCTCGCCGCCGACGGCCGCGGCCTCGCAGTGCCCGGCCACGAGCAGGGCTTCTTCACCGGCGGCACGCTCTTCGATCACGTCACGCCGGCGATGAAGATCTACAAGGAAGAGATCTTCGGCCCGGTGCTGTCGTGCGTGCGCGTGGCCGACTTCGACGCGGCGCTCAAGCTCGTCAACAGCCACGAGTTCGGCAACGGCGTCGCCTGCTTCACGAGCGACGGCAACGTCGCGCGCGAGTTCGCGCGGCGGGTCGAGATCGGCATGGTCGGCATCAACGTGCCGATCCCGGTGCCGATGGCCTGGCACGGCTTCGGGGGCTGGAAGTCGAGCATGTTCGGCGACACCCACGCCTACGGCGAGGAAGGCGTCCGCTTCTACACGCGCCAGAAGTCGGTGATGCAGCGCTGGCCGGCGTCGACGCCCAAGGGCGCCGACTTCATGATGCCGACGTCGAAATAACGAGTCGCACGTCGCGCGACGTCAGAGCTTCTCGGTCTCGCCCGCCGCCGGCTGCCAGCGCATCAGCCGCTTCTCGACCTTGCCGACGGCGGCGTCGAGCGTCAGCGCGAACGCGGTGAGGACGAGGATGCCGGCCATCACGGTGTTGATGTCGAACGCGCCTTCGGCCTGCAGGATCAGGTAGCCGACGCCACGCGACGAGCCGAGGTATTCGCCGACAACGGCGCCGACGAACGCGAGGCCGACCGATGTGTGCAGCGAGCTGAAGACCCAGCTCGTCGCGCTCGGCAGGTAGACGTGGCGCAGCAGCTGGCGCTGCGACGCGCCGAGCATGCGCGCGTTGGCGAGCACGACCGGGCTCACTTCCTTCACGCCCTGGTAGACGTTGAAGAAGACGATGAAGAAGACCAGCGTGATGCCGAGCGCGACCTTGCTGGCGATGCCGAGGCCGAACCAGACCGCGAAGATCGGCGCCAGGATCACGCGCGGCATGCTGTTGAGCGCCTTGATGTACGGATCGGCGATCGCGCCGGCGAGCGGGCTGAGCGCGAGCCAGAGGCCGAAGCCGAGGCCGAGCACGGTGCCGAGGACGAACGCGAGCACGGTCTCGACCAGCGTCACCCAGAGGTGCTCGTAGATGTCGTGGTTGGTGACGAACCAGGCCCAGACGCGGCCGAAGATCTTGAGCGGCTCGCCGAAGAAGAACGCCGCCTGGCGGTCGTTCTCGAACATGACGTTGGGCAGCAGGCCCGGCGTCGTCAGCAAGTGCCAGACCACGAACACGGCAACCAGCAGCGACAGCTGCCAAAGACGCAAATACTTCATCGAGGCGGCGATCGTAGGCGATGGCGACAATGGTGCCGAGACAGGACGTTGACGCCATGACCACACCTCTCGCGCCGCGCGGCGCCACGATCGAACCCTTTCACGCCGGCGAGATCGGCCTGCTCGCGATGGCGCGCCTGCGCGCCGGCCTGCCCGCGATCGCGATGCACTTCGGCCAGCCCTCGGCCGGCATTCCGACCAAGGCGCGCGCCGCAGCGCACGCCAGCCTCGACCGCGACTCCAGCGGCTACTGGCTTTCGGCGGCACTGAAGGAGCGGATCGCACGCCATTACGGTGAGACCCACGGCGTCGACGTGGCGCCCGAGCGCGTCCTGCTGACGGGCGGCGCGAGCGCGGGGCTGACCGCAGTCTTCGTTGCGCTCTTCGCCGCGGGCGACCGCATCGGCCTTGCGCGTCCCGGCTATCCGGCATACCGCAACGCGCTGAAGGCGCTCGGCCGCACGGCGGTCGAGATCGACTGCGGCGCCGACGTGCAATACCGCCTTCGGCCGTCGGTGCTCGACGCGCTCGCCGAGCCGCTGCACGGCCTGATCGTCGCCAGCCCCGCGAATCCGACCGGCGCGATGCTGTCCGGGGACGAGCTCGGCGCGCTCGTCGAGCGCTGCCGCCGCGACGGCACGCGCCTGATCTCGGACGAGATCTACCACGGCATCAGCTATGGAATGCAAGCGACGACGGCGCTCGCGCTCGACCCGGACGCGATCGTCCTCAACAGCTTCTCGAAGCTCTTTCGCATGCCCGGCTGGCGCCTCGGCTGGATCATTGCGCCGAACAATTGCGTGCGCACGCTGAACGACTACCTGATCAATCTCTTCCTCGTGCCGTCGAGCCTCTCGCAGCATGCCGCGCTCGCCGCCTTCGACGACATGCCGGAGCTGATCGAAACGGTCGCGCAGTACGCGCACAACCGCGAGCGCCTGCTGGCCGAGCTGCCGCGCATGGGCCTGCGCGGCATCGCTCCGCCCGACGGCGCGTTCTATCTCTACGCCGACGTCGGCCACCTCACCGACGACAGCCTCGCCTTCTGCCGCCGCCTCGTCGACGAGACCGGCGTCGCGATCGCGCCCGGCATCGACTTCGATCCGATCCACGGCCACCGTCATGTGCGCTTCTCGTTTGCGATCACCGGCGAGGAGATCGAGCGGGCGCTCGCGCTGCTCGGCCCGTGGCTGGCGCGGCAGCCGCGCATCCGCTGACCGCGGCCGGGCCGTCGCTCAAGCCGCGAGCTGCTGGCGATAGCCCTTCAGCACCTCGTCGCGCAGGACCGACCAGATCGCCTGGTGCAGCTCGACGAAGCGCGGTGTCGCGCGCACCTCGGCGACGTCGCGCGGCCGCGCCAGGTCGATCACGAACTCGCCGATCGGGTGCGACGCCGGCCCGGCCGAGAGGCACACGACGCGGTCGCTCATCGCAATCGCCTCGTCGAGGTCGTGGGTGATGAAGAGCACGGCCTTCCTCTTGGCCTGCCAGAGGCCGAGCACTTCGTTCTCCATCAGCTGGCGCGTCTGCACGTCGAGCGCGGAAAACGGCTCGTCCATCAGGATGATGTCGGGATCGAGGACGAGCGTCTGCGCCAGGCTGACGCGCTTCCTCATGCCACCCGAGAGCTGGTGCGGATAGCGGTCGCCGAAGCCGCCGAGACCGACGCGCTTGAGCCAGTCGTGCGCGGCGGCGTTGGCGTCGGCGGCGCCGCGGAACTCGAGCCCTGCGGCGACGTTCTGCAGCGCGGTGCGCCACGGCATCAGGCTCTCGGCCTGGAACATGTAGCCGGCGCGCGCGTTGATGCCCACGAGCGGGCGGCCGAACACGCAGACTGTTCCGGTGCTCGGCGCGAGCAGGCCGGCGGCGACGTTGAGCAGCGTGCTCTTGCCGCAGCCGGTCGGGCCGACGACCGAGACGAACTCGCCGTCGGCGACCGAGAGCGTCACGTCGCGCACTGCCGTGTAGCGCTGGCTGCGGTCGGACTTGTCGGCGAAGGTGCAGGTGACGCCGGCCAGCGCGAGCGCTCCGGGCGGCGCGGGCGTGGCAGTGGCGGTGGAAGTCATGCGACGTCGGTCTGCGGAGGCCAGCGAGTTTAGGCGGCGCGCCCGTCCGCGCTCCCGAGCGCGCCCGGCCTCCCGGATTCGATCCCGAAAGCGAGGCGTTCGCTGCCGATTTCGAGCCGCCGCCGACGCCACGACCTTCGCATCGTGCGTCCTGCGCTGGAGCGCGCCGCCGCCGTATCTCGTGGCCAGCGCTGCCTACACCGCCGACTCCAACGAGATCAAGGCCATCGGCGGCATGACGAGCACGGTGCGCACGGCCGACCAGTCGGAGATCGCGAAGTTCTGGCTCGAGAACACGCCGGGGTCGTGGGCGCGCATCGTCGTCCAGGTCACGGCGGACCGCAAGATGAACGGCTGGGACCAGGCGCGTCTCTTCGCGATGGTCCAGATCGCCGAGGCGGACGCCTACACCGCATCGGTCGAATCGAAGTACTTCCACACGTTCTGGCGGCCGATCACCGCGATCCGCGCCGGCGACAACGACGGCAATCCCGACACGATCGGCGACCCGACCTGGACGCCTTTCGATCGGGTGGCGCCGCCCGTTCCCGACGACGTCTCGGCGCACGCCGCGGCAGCCGGCGCCGGCGCGGCGGTGATGCAGGCCGTGCTCGGCGACGCCGCCGGCTTCAGCTACAGGAGCACGTCCTTGCCGACCACCACGCGATCGTTCACCAGCTTCTCGCAGGTGGCCGGCGAGACCGGCGCATCGCGGGTCTACGTGGGCTGCCACTTCCGGCTGGCGGTGAACGAAGGACCGAAGCTTGGACAGTCGGTCGGCGCGTGCGCGGCGCAGCACACGCGCGCCGCGCGCTGAGCATCCGTCGCCTTGTGGACGGTTTCGCAGCGCTCGTTGCGGCACCCGTCGTGTTGTGGATGACCCGGTGCGGACGCAGGCCTACCTTGCATCTGCGTCCACACCGGCCGCGAGGAGTCACACCATGAGCCCAGTCCGTCTTGTCTTCCTGATGACCGCCTGCACCGCACTCTCCGCACCGCTCGCCAGTCACGCCGCGCCGTTCGCTTCGACCATCGTCGCCGGCGGCTGCGCGTCGCAGATGACGCTGACCGAGCGTCGCGTCAACGAGCATGCGGCTGCCGGCGTGCCGGCGCTGGTCGGCTACGTCCACCTGACGCAGCCGATCTACCAGATCAGCGTCGACGAAGCAGTCGCGATGGTCGATGCGCAGCGCGCCCGCCAGGCCGGGTGCGCGGTCTTCTCGTCACGCTGAAGCGAGAGGCGCGCCGTCTCCGACGGCGCGTCGCTCGAGCCGGCGCGACATCGGGTTGATCACCGCCATCAGCATGAAGGCCATGTTGCCCATGCCGGGCCACGGCACGAGCGCGGCGATGACCACCGCGACCACGCTGATGAGGATCACGCCGGCGATGCGCAGGCGCGCGCCGCGGTAGCGCGCGATCGACATCGGCAACGAGCCGAGCTCGGGGTGTCTGTGGACGTAGCGCGCGATCACCAACGCTGTCGTCGCCAGCAGCGCCATGTTGGCCGAGAACACGACCTGCGACGCCACGCGGCTGCCGTGCTCGCCGCTCAGCGCGCTCGAGAACGGCATCAGCGTCACGAACGCGAGTTGCAGCAGGTTGAGCGCCGTGAGGACGCCGTCGGAACGACGCACATGGGCGAAGACGCGGTGGCCGGCCCAGAAGATCGCCAGCACCATGAAGCTGATGATCCAGGCGATCGCGCGCGGGATCAGGCCGGCGAGCGCCGCGACGAGGTCGTCCTCGCTGTGGATGTGCACGCCCTCTGGCAGCTTCAGGTCGATCACCAGCAAGGTCATCGCGACCGCGTAGATGCCGTCGCTCAGCGCCTCGATGCGGTGGATCGGGAGGAAGCCTTCTTCGTGGGCAGCAGCCGACATGGCCGCTTGATGCCTCAGCCCTTCGGGTACTTCGCGTTGGCGCGCTTGACGTAGTCGTTCGACCAGATCGCCGCGAGGTCGACCCTCGCGCCGGCGATTTCGGGGTCGATGCTGGCGAGCGCGCGTCGCGCAGTCTCGGCACCGGCCTCGGGAAACATGCCGTCGGGCGAGAGCGCTCCCTTGGCGGCGAGAAACGCGTCGACGTACACCGCGCGGTCGCCGAGCAGGTAGTTCTCGGGCACGGCGTTGATGATCTCGCGCGCGCCAGCGTTCTGGATCCAGTGGTCGGCGCGGACCATCGCGTTGGCCAGCGCCTGTGCCGTCGCCGGGTTCTTGTCGAGGAAGGTCTGCAGCGTGTAGAGGCAGCCGGCCGGCATCGGCCCGCCGAAGATGCGATCGGCCTCGGCGACGACGCGCGTGTCGGTGACGATCTTCAGATCGCCCGAGCGCGACAGCAGCGTGATCACCGGATCGAGGTTCGAGATCGCGTCGACCTGGCCCGCGCGCATCGCCGCGACCGCACCGCTGCCCGCGCCGACACCGATGATCGACACGTCGCTCGGTTTCAGACCGGCCTTGGCGAGGACGAAGTTGGCGAGCACGTTGGTCGACGAGCCCGGCGCGGTGACGCCGATCTTCTTGCCCTTGAGGTCGGCGATCGTCTTGTAGTTCGGCATCGTCTTCGGATTGATGCCGAGGACGATCTGCGGCGCGCGGCCTTGCAGCACGAAGGCGCGCAGGCGCTGGCCCTTCACCTGCATGTTGATCGTGTGCTCGAACGCACCCGAGGTGACGTCGGCGCTGCCGCCGATGAGCGCCTGCAGCGCGCGCGAGCCGCCGGCGAAGTCGGCGACGGTGACTTCGAGGCCTTCGGCCTTGAAGTAGCCCTGCGTCTCGGCGATCGTGAGCGGCAGGTAATAAAGCAGGTTCTTGCCGCCGACGGCGATCGTCAGCTTGGGCTTCTCGAGAGCCTGACCGCGGGCGGCGAAAGGCAGTGCCAGTGCCGCGGCACTGGCCCTCAACAGGGTGCGGCGTCGCATCGCGCGTCTCCGTCGTGAACAGGGCGCGACTGTAGCGAATGCGTCCGGCGGCGCGCATCCCGATCAACCCCCGTCGCGGCTCGCGTGCCGAGACCCGGCGCAGACCGGCCGCTTCAGCCCGCCTGCCCGACCGGCACGGTGAACGTGCGGCCGATCGAGCCGTCCTTGTCGCGATCGAGGGCGATCGTCGCCGTGGTGCCGGCGATCGAGACCGTGATCGTGGTGTTCGGCAGCGCGATCGTCCACAGCCCGAGGTCGGCGTGCCATCGGCGGCTCGGGTCGCGCCGCCGGTGGTCGCCACCGTGTAGCCGAAGCTCGCGTTCGGCAACGCCGCCGCGACGGTGTGCGTGTCGCTGACACCGCTCGACTGGAGCACACCCCCCGCGAGCGTCGCCGTGCGCGTGATGTCGGCGTCGCTCGGCACGAAGGTGCTCGAGCGCGCGTCGTAGCGCGTCGCCAGCGTCAGGCTCGGCGTCGTGTGGTGGCTCGTCAGGTGAACGCTGCCGTCGCCCGCGGAGGCGACGCTGAAGGACCGCGTCACGCTGCCGTCGAGCGTCGCGCCGCCGCGCGGCAGGGCTAGCGCGAGCGGGTCGCGGTGAGCGTGACGGAGAGCGCGCCGTTGGCGCTGTCGCCGCCGCGCTCAGCACGGCCATCGACATCGCGCCGTCGAGTTGGGCGGCGCCGGGTCGATGACGCACTGTCGCGGGTCGCCGTGTCGCGCCGGTGTGCGCCAGGGGCCACCGTGATGAGCAGCCGTATCAGGCGCGTCGTCGCTTGTCATCGTTGCCGGTGCATGCGTGCGCGTCGCAAGGTCATGCGGTGCGCTCGTAGAATCGATTCGATGCACTGCCGCCGGCCTTTCGCCCTGCTGCTCCGGGGCCTTCTCGCCGCGGCCGCGTTCTCGGCGCAGGCAGCGCCGCTGTCCGGCCCCTCCCCGGCCGCGTCGCCGTCGCCTTCCGAGGCGCCCGCGCCGGCAGCGGCCGCAGCAGCCGCGCCGGCAGCACCGGTCTCGCTCTCTGCGCGCAAGGTCTACGAGCAGGCGCGCTCGCAGCTGGTCCAGATCCGCACCGTGCTGAAGGGCCGGGCCAGCCAGACGTCGGTCGGCTCGGGTTTCTTCGTGAGCGCGCAGGGCCACATCCTCACCAACTTCCACGTCGTCAGCGAAGCGGCGCTCAAGCCCGATCGACACGACCTCGTCTACGTCACCGCCGACGGCCGCGAAGCGCCGGTGCAGATCCTGCAGCTCGACGTGCTCCACGACCTCGCCCTGCTGCGCGCCGGCGACGCGGCGGGCAAGACCTTCGACGCGCTGCCGTTTCGCCCGCTCGCGACGCCGCTCGCGCAGGGCGAGCGCATCTACTCGCTCGGCAACCCGCTCGACGTCGGCTTCACGATCACGCAAGGCACGTACAACGGCCTCGTCAAGCGCAGCTTCTATCCGCAGATCTTCTTCGGCGGCGCGCTCTCGGCCGGGATGAGCGGCGGGCCGGCGCTCGACGAGGAAGGCCACGTCGTCGGCGTCAACGTCGCGCGCCGCGTCGACGGCGAGCAGGTGAGCTTCCTCGTGCCCGCCGAGTTCGCGATCGCGCTGCTGGCGCGCGGCAAGGACGCCGCGCCGCTGGTCGGGCCGGCCTACGCGATCGTCGACGAGCAGCTGCAGAAACACCAGCAGGCGCTGACCGACCGCTTCATCCAGCAGGGCTGGAAGGAAGACACGCATCCGCGCTATCACGTGCCGGTGCCGCCCGACGTGTTCATGCGCTGCTGGGGTTCGAGCGAGGTCTCGCGCACCGGTGGGCTCGACTTCGAGCGCTCCGACTGCGTCATGGACACGCGCATCTTCGTCGGCGACTTCACCACCGGCACCATCAGCCTGCGCCACGAGAGCTACGACGGCTCCAAGCTCGGGGCGCTCCGCTTCGCGGCGCGCTACTCACAGAGCTTTCGCAACGAAGCGTTCGTGCGCCTGGGCGCGCAGCACCAGACCAAGCCGCGCTGCAACGAGGACTTCATCGACCGCGATGGCCTGCCGCTGCGTGCCGTCGTCTGCTTGCGCGCGTACAAGAAGCTGCCGCAGCTCTACGACGTCGCCGTGCTCGTCGCGACGCTCGACCAGAGCGAGGCCGGCGTGCAGGGCCGCTTCGACGCCCAGGGCGTGAGCTTCGCCAACGCGCAGCGCCTCGCACAACACTACCTCGACGCCTTCCGATGGATACAGCCGAACCAGGCGCTGGCGCACTGAGCCCGCCGCTGGCGCTGGTCGAAGTCGTCGATCGCGACGGTCTCGTGCGCCAGGCGTGGCCGATCGCGCACTGGCCGGTGACGATCGGGCGCGCGCTCGACAACACCGTCGTCCTCAGCGACCCGCACGTCGCCGCGCACCACGCGACGATCGACGTCGAGGTTGGCGCGCCCGCACCCGACGCCGCTGTCGGCACCGACGTCGAGGCGCCGGGCGCGACCCGCATCACGGTCGCCGCGGGCGCGACGAAGAACGGCGTCGCGATCGGCCGCGACCGCCTGCGCGCCGGCGAGAGCCGGATCGTCGTCGACACCGGCAGAGATCTCGAGGTCCACGTCGGCCGCACGCAGCTGCGCCTGCGCCTGACCGGCCACGCGCTCGGCCCCGAGCTCGCCATGACGCCAGTGGTCACGAGCGACCGGCACTGGGCGCCGACGGTCGGCCTTGCGCTCGCCGTCCTGCTCGTGGTGCTGGCCAACACCTGGCTCGACACCGACCCCGACAACATCTCGCGCGCGGCCGGCGCGATCGTCCTGACGACGATCGCCGGCGGCGCGATCTGGTGCGGCCTCTGGGCGCTGCTGTCGAAGACCTTCACGCGCCAGGGCCACTTCGGCTGGCACGTCCGCGTCTTCGTCATCGCCAGCCTGGCGACGCTCGTCCTCGCCACGCTGCCGCCGCTGATCGCGTTCTCGTTCTCGTGGCCGTGGGTCACCGACTTCAGCTTCGTCGCCGTCTACGCGACCGTCGCCGCGGCCATCTACTTCCACCTGCTCGCGGTCGAGCCGCAGCGCGTGCGCCTGATGCGCGCGGTGACGCTCACAGGCTTCGTCGTCGGCGTCGCGCTCTCGCTCTGGTTCAACGTGCAGCGCACCGGCCGGCCGGGCGAGGAGCTGTACATGAACCACCTGTTCCCGCCGCAGCTGCGCATCGCCAGGCCGGCGCCGGTCGATCGCTTCGTGCAGGGCCTCGGGCCGATGCAGGCGATCCTCGACCGCAAAGCGGTCAAGGAGCCGGGCAGCGGCGACAGCGACGCACGCTCCGGAGGCGACGATGACGAATGACGCGACTTCCCTCGGCCGCACGGTGCTCGTCACCGGCGGCAGCCGCGGCATCGGCGCGTCGGCGTGCCTGCTCGCGGCGGCCGACGGCTGGGCCGTCGCCGTCAACTACGCGCGCGACCGCGCCTCGGCCGACGCAGTGGTCGCCGCGATCGTCGCGGCTGGCGGGCAGGCGGCTGCCTTCCGGGCCGACGTCGCGAGCAACGACGAGGTGACGGCGATGTTCGCGGCGATCGACGCTTCGGCGCTGCCGCCGCTCGGCGGTCTCGTCAACAACGCCGGCGTCGTCGACGTCGGCTCGCGCGTCGACGCGATGAGTGTCGAGCGGCTGCAGCGGATGTTCGCGATCAACGTCTTCGGCAGCTTTTATTGCGCGCGCGAGGCGATCCTGCGCATGACGAGCAAGCCGGCCGGCTTGGCGCGCGGCGCGCACGCCGGCGGCGCGATCGTCAACGTGTCGTCGGCGGCCGCCAAGCTCGGCGGGCCCGGGCAGTACGTCGACTACGCCGCCGCCAAGGGCGGCATCGAGACCTTCACGATCGGCCTGGCGAAGGAGCTCGCAGGCGAAGGCATCCGCGTCAACGCCGTGCGGCCTGGAATCATCGACACCGACATCCACGCCTCGGGTGGCACGCCCGACCGCGTTCGCCAGATCGCTCCCCAGCTGCCGATGCAGCGCGCCGGCACGGCCGACGAGGTCGGCGAGGCGATCGTGTGGCTGCTCTCGGAGAAGTCGAGCTACACGACGGGATCGGTGGTCGAGGTCACGGGCGGGCGCTGAGGCGCGCGCCTGTCAATCGCCGACCAGCGACGCCAGCGCGTCGAGCAAGGCCTTCGCCGCGTTCTGCTCTGCCGGCGCGGCCGAGGCCTCGTATGGCTCGAGCGTGAAGCGCGCCTC
The DNA here is from genome assembly GCA_043732605.1 of Rhizobacter sp. Lineage (GTDB taxonomy): Bacteria > Pseudomonadota > Gammaproteobacteria > Burkholderiales > Burkholderiaceae_C > Schlegelella_A. The sequence goes on from JAYTHL010000142.1 coordinate 14,261, forward strand.
GCTGTTCACCGAGTCCCACATCGAGCGTGCCGGCACGCGTGCCTTCAGGTCGCGGAAGTCGCCGATCAAGTCGCCCACTTCGGCGGCAAGGGTCTTCGACGACACGGCGACGAGCACGCGCAACTCGATCTGGCCGACAACCGACCAGAAGTCGGGCCGCTCGGTCGCGGCGCGGGCGAGCGACTCCTGGACCGCGCGCATGCGATCGACGGCGAGCTCGGCCGGGCGACGCTCGAGGAACGCGAGCCGCAGTTCAGCGCTGATGCTATTCTTGGCCGGATAGAAGAGGTTGTCGGCGTTCTCGGCGCGCGCCATGCGCTCGGCGTTGCCGTAGTGCAGCGCCATCGCGCGCAGTGCGGAGAGGCGTTCTCTGTCGACCACCGGTGGCGCCTTCTTCGCGGCCGCGCCGCGCTTGCGTCTTGACATCGACCCGGCAACCTTCGCAGCGGCCGCGTGGCCCTCGACCATCACCAGCCGCTTGTACGCCGAGCCGAGCAGCGCCTCGCGCTCGACCGTCGGCCGGATCTCGACCAGCTGCTTCAGGCGTGCGATCGCCTCGTCGATGTCGCGGCGCGCGGCGACGAGGTCGGTGCGCGATTCGCCGCGCCGCGCCAGCTGGTTGGCGAGCTCTTCGGCGGCCTTGAACGACGCGCTGCCGTCGTTGGCGTGGACGGCGATGCGGTACCAGTCGATCGCCTTGTCGAGGTCGCGCGCGTCGGCGAAGGCCAGACCGAACGCTTCGGCGACCGCGCCCATCTCGCCCCAGAGCGGCGCGAAGCGTTCCTCGAGAAAGCGGATCTTGTCGCGCTGCGCCTGTTCGACGTTGCCACGCTGCGCGGCGCCGTCGCCGCCGAAGCGCAGGCGAATCGAGATCGTCTCGAGCGCGAGCGCGAGCGCCGGCGGCGACGACACACCGGCGAACTCGTCGGCCGGAAGCGTGGCGGCGCGCTGCGCGTCGCCGACGTCGCGGTGCCAGGTCCAGCCCGGATCGCCGTAGCACTGGTACGCCGACCAGGTGTTGCCGCCGTCACCGGCGCGCCAGGCAGCGTTGCGCGCGGCGGCGACAGCGTCGATGAAGCGGCCGCTGCCGAGCAGCGTGTCGTAGAACGTCGTCGCGAAGATCTCGGCCGGCTTGTCTTCGACCGCCCAGCCGGCGGCGATGACGCAGCGCACGCCGATCTTGATCAGCGCCTCGGCGATGTTGGCGGCGAAGCCGGCGCGGTCGTAGATGGTGAGCGCCGTCTGCGCGTCGCGCGCCGCGAGGTGGCAGCAGTTGAGGAAGACGAGCTCGGGCACGGTGCGCATCGCCTCGACCTCGGACGGGCCGAGGAAGGTGCCGCCCGACAGCACGACGCCGCCCTTCGCGCCCGGCGCCCCGTGGCCGGCGACGTGGACGACGCGGTACGGCCGCTCGAAGAGCGCGTTGATGATGTCTCGCGCGTCGTCGTTGCCGCTCGTGAGCGCGCGAACGCGCGTCGCGCCGACGCCCATCGGGCCGCCGGTGAGCCGGGCCGCGACCGCGATCCCTTCGGCGCGCGCGCCGGGCAGCGGCGGATACATCGTCTCGTCGACCATCGGCTCGCCGATGACCAGGATGCTGCCGTCGGCATCGGCGTCCGAGATCTGGGTGCGGAAGTCTGCCGTGCGCAGCTTGCGCAACAGCTTGCTGCGGATCGCCCACGGCCGCGGGTCGCCGCCGGTGAGCTCGGACGACGCGGTGTCGAGCGTCTCCCAGGGCAGCGCGGCGGTGCCGCTGTCGAGCTCGATCACCATGTCGCTGGTGCCGCCGAGGAAGGGCTCCATCTCGACCGGCACGAGCAGGTCGAAGAGCGTGCGGCCGATCTGCGCGTCGCGGTTGGCGTCGTTCGACGCCTTGGCGACGAGCTCGCGCACGAGGCTGCCCTGCGTCTTCTGCGCGCGCACCTCGGTGCGGGCGCGCTTGGTGTCGAGCGTGTACGTGATCGTCGCCTCGCCGCTCGCGTTGGCGCCGGTGATCGCGCTGATGAAGTCGTACGACGCGCCGCGGTAGCTCGAGTCGAGCGAGCGGCGCAGCGCACCCGCACCCGATTCGACGTAGCCGACGACCTTGAGCTGGTTCGGCGTCGCCGTCGCCTGCACCTGCAGCGCGCGCCAGGCGTCGCTCGCGCGGTCGAGGTAGAACTCGACCAGGATCAGGCGTCCGACCTGCGGCCAGCCGCCATCGTGCAGCTTCAGGTTCGCTTCCCACGCGCCCTGCGCGACGAGCTGCGCCGCGCTGCCGGCGCTGACGCCGGTGCCGCCGCTGCCGATCAGCGTCGCAGCGAGCTCGAACTCCGCGGGCGCTCCGCCTTCGCTCTCGGCGAGGCGCTGCGCGTACGCGATCACCGCCTGGCGCACGGTGTAGACGAGGTCGGTCGCGCGCAGCTTTCCTTCCTCGCCGAGGCCGGCGACGATGACCGCGAGCGGCCGCGCCATCGCCAGCGCGTTGTCGGGATCCTTTCGGATGTTGCCGAAGATCTGGTGCGTGCCGATGCCGTCGGGATAGAGCCCGGCCGCGAGCGACCGGCTCATCGCCTTGGCCACGAGCCGATCGACGACCGCCTCGGTGCCGGTGAGGGAGAGCGCGCGGTAGTGGCCGACGACGAGCGGCTGGTGCACGAACTTGAGGTCGGCGTTGAGCACCGAGACGTGGAGCGCGCGGCCGGCAGCGACGGCGCGGCCGTCGGCCGAGCGCGTGCCGACGCCGAGCACGTCGGCCGGCGTCGAGGGCGGCGTCGACGGCTGCACGCCGCGCGACGGGCGGCTGCGCATCAGGCTCGATGCCGGATCGTTCGCATCGCGCGATGCGCCGGGCACCGAGCTCGCGCCGGCCGAGC
>JAYTHL010000143.1:0-1690 GCA_043732605.1 Rhizobacter sp.
GCACAACCGCGGTCGTGCCAACTTTTGACGCCGGCCCGATCGCGCATCCGACGACGCGTTCACGCACGCTGCGTCTTACCATCGATGCATGCCGTCCACCGTTCGCTTCGCCCGCTTCGCGACCGCGCTCGGCGAATGCGCGCTGGCCTGGAGCGAGGCCGGCCTCACTGGTGTCTGGCTGCCCGAATCGCGCGCGGGTGGCCTGAAGCGAAAGATCGAAGGCCGCGCGCCGATGCCGATCGAAAGCGCGCCGACGGACGAGATCGCGCAGGCCATCGCGGCGATCCAGCGACTGCTCGCCGGCGCTCCCGAGGACCTGCGCGCGATCCAGCTCGACTGGAGCGCCGTCCCCGCTCTCCGACGCCGCGTCTACGACCTCGCGCGAGAGGTCGCGCCGGGACGTGTCATCACTTACGGCTGGATCGCGCAACAGCTCGGCGGCCACGCCGACGCACGTGGTGTCGGTCAGGCTCTTGGCGCCAATCCGTTTCCGATCGTCGTGCCCTGCCACCGCATCATCGCTGCCAACGGCCAGCTCGGCGGCTTCTCGGCGCCAGGTGGCACGACGACGAAGCAGCGCCTGCTGGCGATCGAGAAGGCGCGGCCCGACGGGCCGCCCGGACTCTTCGACGACGACGCGGCGGTCAACTCGCCAGCAGCGGCGTCACCAGCGGCAATCCCTCGCCCGCCGGCTCGCTGATCGACGTGTCGGGACGCTCGTAGGTCCCGAACAGGCAGCCGCTCGCGAGGCCGCGCTCGCGGATCGCTTCAAGCACCGCATCGCGCCCCGGAGTCGAATCGAACGCCGGGCCGGGCTCGAGCGCAAAGAGCTGGAACGCGTAGCGATGCACGCCGTGTCCGGGCGGAGGATCGGGCGGCAGCCACGCGGCCTGCAGGTACGAGTTGCGGCCGACGGCCAGCCCGCTGCCGTCGTGGTCCTTGCTCGGCAATGCGCCTTCGGCGAGCGCGCCGTCGCCGGCCGGCAGGTCGACGACGATGGCATGCACAAGCGGCTGCGGCGTCGGCGCGTCGGCGTCCTCGACGATCAGGACGAGCATCGTCGCTCGCGCCGGAATGCCGGTCCAGTGCAGCGGCGGCGAGACGCCGACGCCGTCGGCCGTGTACTTCTCCGGAATCGGCGCGTGATCGGCGAACGCCAGGCTCCGGACCGTGATCGCAGCCATGCCGGCGCGCAGGTCGACGGCCTGGAAGACGATCTTGTCGATGCCGGCGCGTTGGCCGCGCAAGGCATGCCCGACGGCATCGGGAAGCTTTTCGAGCATGCGTGTTCTCCTGCTGCGTCGGGGACGGCGGCATTCGCCGTGCCCGCGGGCCGGCAATCGGCGGTGCGTTCAAGTCCCGCCGGCGCCTGTCGATATGGAGATGCGCTGCCGCGTCCGCCGCGCCGGAGACTCCCATGCGCCTGTCGAATTTCACGTCCTGCCCGGCCTTGCTGGCCCCGCTGGTCCTCGCCGTGTTCGCGTTGTCGAACGGTCCTGCGCGCGCCTCCGACGTGCCGCCGACGCACGCGACCGAGAAGGCCGCCCCCGCCGAGAAGGCCGAGCTGCCCAAACCGGTGGTGGTCGCGCCGCCAGTTGTCGCGACGCAGGATCCGCTGAGCAAGCTGCGCCAAAGGCTCGCCACCAAGCTGGGCAGCGCCCCCGCGGTCGCGGTCGAAGCCGGCAAGCCC
>JAYTHL010000144.1:0-1686 GCA_043732605.1 Rhizobacter sp.
AGCGCCTTCAGGTCGTCATCGCTCATCTTCGCTTCGAGCACCGCGCCGATCGTCGACGGCGCGAGCTTGACGGCGCGCTCGCGCACGCCGGGCAGAGCCTCCTCGACGTACTTCCGGGCCTCGGCCTCGATCGCCTTGCCCATCGCCTCGCGCTTCTCGGGCGGGACGTTGAGGCGCTGGATCGCCAGGCCGGCCTCCTGCATCATCTGCGCCGCCGGCCGCTCGACCAGGCTGCGCGCGACGCCTTCGATGTCGCCCTGCTGCGCCTTCAGCACGCGGGCCACGAGTTCCTTCTTGGCGGCGCTCGTCGCCGCCGTCGCCGCGGGTGTCTGGGCCGCCGCCATCGTCGCCATCGCCAGGGCCGCGAGACCCAGGATCACCACTCGTCGCGTCATGCGCTCTCTCCATCGATGGCGTCGTCGCCGGGAAGTTCGGGCGGCGCCGCGGCGTCGCCATTGGCGTCGTTCTCGACGATGCGTTGCAGGCCAGTCAGCTTGGCGCCGTCGTCGAGCGCGATCAGCGTCACGCCCTGCGTCGCACGGCCGAGCTCGCGGATCTCGGAGACGCGCGTGCGCACGAGAACGCCGCTGTCGGTGATCAGCATGATCTCGTCGTCGGCGCGCACCAGCGTCGCAGCGACGACCTTGCCGTTGCGCTCGGATTGCTGGATCGCGATCATTCCCTTAGTGCCGCGGCCGTGGCGCGTGTACTCGGCGATGCCGGTGCGCTTGCCGTAGCCGTTCTCGGTCGCGGTGAGCACGCTCTGGGTCTCGTCCTCGGCGACCAGCATCGCGATCACGCTCTGCGTCGTGTCGAGCGCCATGCCGCGCACGCCGCGGGCGTTGCGGCCCATCGCGCGCACGTCGGTCTCGTCGAAGCGCACGGCCTTGCCGCCGTCGCTGAAGAGCATCACGTCGTGCGTGCCGTCGGTGAGCGCGGCGCCGATCAGGAAGTCGCCCGGATCGAGGTCGACGGCGATGATGCCGGCCTTGCGCGGATTGCTGAACTCGTCGAGGCTGGTCTTCTTGACGACGCCTTGCGCGGTCGCCATGAAGATGTAGTGATCGGGCGGGAAACTGCGAAAGCCGTCGGTCAGCGGCAGCACGACGTTGACCTTTTCGCCGGCCTGCAGCGGGAACATGTTGACGATCGGCCGGCCGCGCGAATTGCGCGAGCCCTGCGGCACTTCCCACACCTTCAGCCAGTAGACCCGGCCGAGCGTCGTGAAGCAGAGGATGTAGTCGTGCGTATTGGCGATGAAGAGCTGCTCGACCCAGTCGTCTTCCTTGTTCTGCGTCGCCTGCTTGCCGCGCCCGCCGCGCCGCTGCGCGCGGTATTCGCTCAGCGCCTGGCTCTTGACGTAGCCGGTGTGCGAGAGCGTCACGACCATGTCGGTCGGCGTGATCAGGTCTTCGGTGCCGAGATCGAACGCGTTGGCTTCGATCGTGCTGCGCCGTTGCGCGAGCTTGGCCGAGCCGAACTCTTCCTTCAGCTTGGCGAGCTCGTCGCCGATGATCGTCGTCACCCGCGCCGGCGTCGCGAGGATGCCGAGCAGGTCGGCGATCTGCGTCATCACCTCGCGGTACTCGCCGATGATCTTGTCCTGCTCGAGGCCCGTGAGGCGCTGCAGGCGCATCTGCAGGATCTCGGAGGCCTGGTCGTCGGAGAGGCGATAGAGGCCGTCGG
>JAYTHL010000145.1:0-1683 GCA_043732605.1 Rhizobacter sp.
TTGCTCGCGCCGGGCGCGATCGCGCCGAGCGGCACGAGCTCGCCGACGGAGTACGTGTTGGTGTCGACCTTGGCGGTGAAGAACTCGCGCGCCGGCGCCGGTGCGCCGGGCTTGTCGATGAGCCAGGCGGAGACGAAGTAGTGCTGGACCATCGCCACCCAGCCGGTCGTCCCCGTCGTGTCGTGGTCGGGCTTGTCGCCTTCCTTCCTCTTCTCGATCGACTTGAAGTCCACCTTCTTGTAGTGGTCCACGTCGGTGTAGATCGCCGGGCCGGTGAACGTGAAGTACATGCTCGACTCGCCCGGCGGCGCGTTGCCGTCGCGCACGAGCTGCAGATAGAGCCGCGGCGTGACGACCGCGTCGCTCGTGTTGACGATCTGGTGCGAGACGTCGATCGCGTAGTCGCCGCGCCGGAAGGTGTAGGTCTTGACCAGCTTCACGCCGCCGACCGGATCGCTCTCGAACACGACCTTCACGTCGGCCTGGTTCGGCTGCAGGGTGCGCTCGCCGTCGAGCACGTGCATGGGCGTGTGGTGGTTCGGCAGCCCGGCGCCGCCTGCCGGCGGCACGAGGCCCGACTCGGCGAGATAGAGGCGACTCGCCGAGCGGTCGAGGAGGACGACGTTCTTCGTGTGATCGAACGGATCGGCCTGCTTGAGGAGCTCGACCCGGGTCAGCGTCGCGCCGGTGCTATCGATCGTGGCCCGCACCAAGTCGGTCGTGACGTTGACGACCTGGCCGGCGGGCGCAACGGCGCTCGCGGTTGTCGCCACGGCTGACGGTGCGATTGCGGCAGGCGCGGCAGGCGCGGCAGGCGTGGACGCACCCGGCAAGCCGCCAGGCAAGGCGTTCGACGATGACGCCGTCACCGGCGCGCCCGGCACCGTCGTTCGGACCGGCGCGATGGCGGGCGTCGGCGTGCCGAACAGCGAGGGCTGGCCGTTGTGCCGGTTCCACGATTCGTACATGAAGAAGAGCGAGGCGAGGAAGATGCCCCAGAGGAGCGTTCTGCGGATGTCGGTCATGGCATTGCTTCAGAAGACGCGTCGCGGGCGTCGGGGCCGGTCGCGGACCGGCCGAGGAGAGAGCGGAACAGGTCGGCGCGGTCGGCGGGAACCGGATCGTGGCCGCCGGCGCACCAGGGATGGCAGCGTGCCACGCGGGCCACGGTCAGCAGCGTGCCGGCGATGGCGCCATGCGCTTCGAGGGAGCCGAGCGAATAGGCGGAGCAGGTCGGATCGAACCGGCAGCTGCTCCCGAGCCACGGGCTGAGCGCGAACCGGTAGAGGCGGATCAGTCCGATCAGGAACAGTCGCGGCCACGCCGTCATGCGTCGACACCTTGCCGGGCAGCGGCGAGCAGGACCTCGAGCTCGGCCCGCGCACCGCGCCGCAGCGCGTCCGACCCCGCGCTGGTGAACCGCGTCCGGTCGAACGGCGACCGCAAGCGAACGATCCACAGGCCAGGCGCCAGATTCGCTCGGTGGCGCTCGGCTGCCGCGTAGATCTGCCGCTTCAGCAGCGATCGCGTCACGGCCCGCTTGGCGTGCCGCTTCGGGACGACGGCACCGACCCAGGATTCGAGTGCGAACCGGGCCTCCGCGGGCAAGTCATCCACAGGTCGTGCACCTTGGTCGGCCAAATGTGTGGATAACTTGGGTCCCCGGGGCCGGGCGGGCGACGG
>JAYTHL010000146.1:0-5863 GCA_043732605.1 Rhizobacter sp.
CGAGATCCATCTCGAGCAGCGACGAGTGGAACGCTTCCTTCTTCAGGGCGAAGAAGAGGGCGTTGTGATCGAGCTCGATCATGGACGGCGTGCCGGCTCCATAGACGATCCCGGGGACCTTTTGCGCGTTGCGCAGGCGGCGGCTCGCTCCGGTCCCCTGCACAGTGCGCTCGAAAGCGGTGAATTTCATGAACACTCCAAAAGATGAAGGCCCGCGACCAGGCTCTTCGTTGTGACGGGGCTGTCGCCCCGGGCTAGAAATTGCTGTTTTGCTCCGCGAAGAGCGACGTGACCGACTCGCCGTCGGAGATGCGCCGGATCGTCTCGGCGAAGAGGAAGGCCACCGAGAGCTGGCGCACCTTGCCGCAGACCTTGCCGTCGGCGCTGAGCGGAATCGTGTCGGTGATCACCACCTCGTCGAGCTTCGACGATTCGATCCGCTCGATCGCCGGGCCCGAGAACACGGCGTGAGTGCAGTACGCGAAGACCTTCTTCGCGCCGCGCTCCTTCAGCACGTCGGCCGCCTTCACGAGCGTGCCTGCCGTGTCGATCATGTCGTCCATGATCACGCAGTTGCGGCCTTCGATCTCGCCGATGACGTGCATCACTTCCGAGACGTTGGCCTTGGGCCGGCGCTTGTCGATGATCGCGAGGTCGCAGCCGGCCTGCTTGGCGAGTGCCCGTGCACGAACCACGCCGCCGACGTCGGGCGAGACGACGACGAGGTCATCGTAGCGTTTCGATTGCAGGTCCGACAGCAGCACCGGCGAGGCGTAGATGTTGTCGACCGGGATGTTGAAGAAGCCCTGGATCTGGTCGGCGTGAAGATCCATCGTCAACAGGCGCTCGACGCCGACGGCCTCGAGCATGTTGGCCACGACCTTGGCCGAGATCGGCACGCGCGTCGAGCGCGGGCGGCGGTCCTGCCGCGCATAGCCGAAGTACGGGATCACCGCGGTCACCCTGCGCGCCGACGCGCGCTTGAGCGCGTCGACCATGATGCAGAGCTCCATCAGGTTCTCGTTGGTCGGCGAGCACGTCGGCTGGACGACGAAGATGTCGCGCGCGCGCACGTTCTGCTCGATCTCGACGTCGACCTCGCCGTCGGAGAAGCGCGCGACCTTGGCCTTCCCGAGACCGATCGACAGGTGCGTGGCGATGTCCTGCGCGAGCGCGGGATTCGCATTGCCTGTGAAGAGAACGGTATTGAAGAGCACGTCTGACTCCGAGGATGGCGATGCGGCGCGTTGTTGGCAGGGGAGGAAGGATTCGAACCTTCGCATGTCGGAATCAAAATCCGATGCCTTAACCAGCTTGGCGACTCCCCTACACCGGAGCGCGACTCGCGCCGCGCACCTGAAACCTTTGGCTTAACGCCGAACCACTCGCCTCAGCGCTCGACCCAGGCGGCGAGCGGATGGCGCTCCAGCGAGCGGCACATCCGGCCCGACCAGCCCTCGGGCCAATCGCTCGGCATCGCTGCCGATGGCGCCGGGCCGTTGCCCGCCCGTGCGAAGACCGCGCTGCCGGAGCCCGTCATCCGGCTGTTGCCGAAGGCTCGATGCAGCAGGGCCGCCGCACGCTCGACATCGGGACAAAGACTTTCGGCAGCCGCCTGGAGGTCGTTGCGCCCGAAGCCGTCGGCAAGTTCCGGCTCGGTATCCCCTTGCCCGCCCGGCTCGCCTGACAATGTCGACGGCGCCGATGAGGCTTGGGAAAAGCCCGCGATTCTAGCAGCGGCGGCGATTCCGGCGACGTCCGGGTGGCCGAAGACGGCCCGCGTCTCCAGCGCCGCCGCCGGCTTGACCACTGCGAACCACGCCGGCGCGACCGTCACCGGCCGGAGCAGTTCGCCGATCCCGGTCGCGACGGCGTTGGCGCCGACGAGGAAGAACGGCACGTCGGCGCCGAGCGCGACGCCGAGCGGCAGCAGCCGGGCAAGAGGCCAGTCGAGGCGCCAGAGGCGATTGAGCGCGAGCAGGGTCGAGGCCGCATCCGAGCTGCCGCCGCCCAGGCCCGCGCCCCACGGGACGCGCTTGTCGATCGTGATGTCGGCACCGAGCGTGGTGCCCGACGCGCTCTGTAGCGCCCGTGCGGCGCGCAGGCACAGGTCGTCGGGGGGGAGCGTGGCGAGGCCGTCGTGGCGGGCGAGCCCGCCGTCGCGGCGAAGCTCGAGGTGGAGCGTGTCGCTCCAGTCGATCAGCACTATCAGCGACTCGAGCAGGTGCATGCCGTCGGCGCGCTTGCCGACGATGTGCAGATAGAGGTTCAGCTTCGCCGGCGCGGGGACGTCGTAGAGCGCGGACACGGGCATGCGCGCGACTCTACGAGCGATCGAGCCGGATGCGCACCGTGACCGTCGGCGCCGGCACGTCGCGGGTGGCCGACACCGCGCCGTCGCCGAAGCGGGAGAGGTCGACGGACCAGCCGAGCTGGGAAAAGCTTTCGGGCGTCGATGGCGCGGAGGCGGCCGCCGACATCGCGCCCGGCGTGCTCGGCGCGCCCGGCCAGGGTCGCCCGTGCAGCCAGTCGAACCATGCCTCGATCGGCACGCTCTCGCCGAGCACGTCGCGGGTCAGCGCGTCGAGGCTGTCGAAGCGGCGCGTTCCCTGCGGCGTCACGAGCACGACTTCCGACGGCGACCAGTGCGCTTGCGCCAGCATGCTGCCGAGCGGCGTCGACAGGCCGAGCGATCCGATGCCTGCCGCGCCGCGCAGGTCGAAGGCCGCCGAGAACGAGCGCGCCGCCTCTGGCCCGCGTGCATCGACGCGCAACGCCAGGCGTCCCGACAGGATCTCGCTGCCGTCGTCGGGACGCGGGCCGGGCACGGTGGCGCACCCTGCGATGGCGAACGTGCTCGCGCAGAGCAACGCCGCGCACCAGGCGCGGCGCTCGATCGACTGCGGCGCCCGGGCGGCGCCGCCGGTCACAGGTCGACGCGCAGGCGCGCCAGCGTCTCGCGCAGGACGTCGTTCTGCGCGTCGCGCGAGCGCGCTTCGCGGAACACGCGGCGCGCTTCTTCCGACTGCCCGGCGCTCCACAGCACCTCGCCGAGGTGCGCGCCGATCTCCGGATCGGGCCGCGCCTGATACGCGCCGCGCAGCAGGCGGATCGCTTCCTCGTGATTGCCGAGCCGGTACTCGACCCAGCCGAGGCTGTCGGTGATCGACGGCTCGCCCGGGCTCAGCTCGAGCGCCTTATGAATCAGCGCGCGCGCCTCGGGCAGGCGGATCTTGCGATCGGCGAGCGAGTAGCCGAGCGCGTTGTAGGCCTGCTGGTGATCGGCCTTGAGCTCGATCACGCGGCGCAGCAGCCGCTCCATGACGTCGACGCGGTCGAGCTTCTCGTCGAGCATGGCCTGCTCGTAGAGCAGGTCGGTGTCGTCGGGGAAGGCCTTGTTCGCCTGCGCCAGGACCTGCTCGGCCTCGACCCACATCTTGCGGTCGCGCAGCAGCTCGGCCTCGGCCAGCAGCTTGGCGCGCGCGTCGCCCGGCGACTGCTCGGGCACGCGGCGGATCAGCTCGCGCGCCGCCGCCATCTTGCCTTGGCGGGCGAGCAGCGAGGCGCGTCGCGACTGCACTTCGAGCGCCCGTTGCGGGCTGTCGATGCGCGCCAGCCACTTCTCGGCACCGGCGAAGTCCTGGTCCTGCTCCGACGCCTGGGCGAGCAGCAGGAAAGCCTGGGTGAGGGCGCTGGTCGTGTTCGGCGGCGTGTCGTCCTCGTCGTCGCCGGACTCTGCCGCAGGCGGTGCCGGAGCGACGGGCGCCGCCGCGAAATTCACCGGCGCTCCGCCTTCGACGAGGCGCACGTAGTTCTGCAGCGCCGCGCTCGCTTCCTTCGGATGGCGCAGCTCGAGCTGGAGCGCGCCGAGCGTGAGCCACGGCGGCGCGAGGTTCGGCTCGGCCTTCGTGAGGATCTGGATCTGCGTCGTCGCCTCGGCGAGCCGCTGCGACGTCGCCAGCGTGCGCACGTAGAGAAGGCGCACGGTCGGGCTCAAGGGCCTGGCGAGCAGCTGGCGCGTGACGACGGCCTCGGCCTCGGTCGTCGTCGGCAGCATGTCGAGCGCGAGCAGCGCCGGACCTTCGGCTGCAGGATCGGCCTCGCTCGCGCGCTTCAGTGCGGCGAGCGCCTTCTCGCGATCGTCGGCGAGCAGCCAGGCCCGGCCGATCGCGACCAGCGCCGACGCGCGCGTGTCGGGCGCGTCGACGAAGGGCTTCAGCGAGTGCTCGATCAGCACGGCGGTGGCGTGTCGGTCGGCAGCGCGCGCGAGAAAGCGCGGCACGGCTTCGAGCATCGACGGCAACGCCGGTTTCGGCGCCTGGCGCAGCAGCGCGACGAGTGGCTCTTCGACTTCCGGCAGGCGATTGAGCGCGACCAGCAGCTGGATCTGGTAGCGCATCGCGTCCTGCGACTCGGGCAACGCCTGGCGCCATGCGACGGCGGCGGCGAGCGCCTGCTCGCCGGCACGCGCCTGCAGCGCGATCTCGGTGGCGCGCTTGAACAGCTGCTCGTCCTTCGACCGCCGCGCCGCGTCGAGCATCAGCTGATAGGCGGTGCCGGACTGGCCGTCGCGCAACTCGATCTCGCCGAGCAGCAATTGATAGAACATCGGCGTGTCGAGGTCCGAGTTCTCGACCTTGTTCCCTCCGCCGACTGGCGCAGTCGCGGCGGCGCTGACGCCGGCGAGCACCAGCAGCGAGAGGGCCGCGACCGAAGCGCGGACCGGGGCTGATGCAACTCGAAACGCCGGCATGGGCGGACTCCTCAGGGCGAAAAACAATTCTAGTGTGACGCCCTCGGCCGGGACGGGCGCGAACGGGCGACGAAGACCGTGCCAGGTCATCCGATCCGGGTCGATCGTGATAATTCCCCGCGCTCCGTGCAAAGGTCGGCTTCCTGCCGGTCGTCGGGCCGGATCCGCCATCACACGATGCCTGAGCTTCCCGAGGTCGAAGTCACGCGGCTCAGCTTCGCCGATCGGATCCGCGGCGCGCGCGTCACCGGCGTTCGCGTCGGCAAGCCGCTGCGCTGGCCGCTCGGCGCCGATCCGCAGACGCTCGTCGGCCGCACGGTCGGCGACGTGAGCCGGCGCGGCAAGTACCTCTGGCTCGCGTTCGAGCGCGGCGGCCTGCTGATGCATCTCGGCATGTCGGGATCGCTCGCGTTCACGCCGCAGACCGGCGAGGCCGGCGCGCACGACCACTTCGATCTCGTCACCGCGCGCGGCACGCTGCGGCTCACCGATCCGCGTCGCTTCGGCGCCGTCGTCTGGTCGCCGTCGCTCGACGAGGCGCCGGCGAAGAAGCTGCTCGCGGGACTCGGCCTCGAGCCTTTCGATCCGCGCTTCGACGGCCCGTATCTCTACAGCGCGCTGCATCGCCGCAAGGTGGCCGTGAAGAAGGCGCTGCTCGGTGGCGAAGTCGTGGTCGGCGCCGGCAACATCTATGCGTGCGAGGCGCTCTGGGAAGCGCAGATCGATCCGCGCACGCGCAGCGACCACGTCAGCCGGCCGCGCGCGGATCGTCTCGCCGAAGCGGTGCGCACGACGCTCGCACGCGCGGTCGAGCTCGGCGGCTCGACCTTGCGCGACTTCCGCGACGCGCACGGCATGGCCGGCGCGTTCCAGCTGCAGGCGCGCGTCTACGGCCGCGCCGGCCAGGCCTGCGTGCGCTGCGGCACGACGGTGCGGCGCATCGTCCAGGGAGCGCGCGCGACCTTCTTCTGTCCGGGCTGCCAGAAGCGCTGAGCGAGAAGCGCTGAACGATCGCCGCGTCGCGAGATGTGCGAAAGGCCCGCCATCGACTGTGACGATGTGTTTCCGCGGCGTTGGTCCGCGAAAGCCCTGCGCTACCATGATCCGCTC
>JAYTHL010000147.1:0-1680 GCA_043732605.1 Rhizobacter sp.
GAAGTTGCTGGGCAACGCCGCCAAGCCGATCCCCGTCAGCACCGACCTGCTCGCCTTCCTCGACCAGACCAAACGGCTCGACTTCATCAAGCAATGGCAAGCCGCCATGAAAGCCGGCAAGTAGAGCTCGGCAGCGCGCCGTCCCGCCCATGAGAATCGCTCCTGCCCGCGCCGGCGTCATCGGGCTGACAGCGCTCTTCGTCTTCCTGCCGCTCGGCCTGATCTTCTATCAGAGCCTGCTCGACGCGCCGTTCTTCATGCCGCACAAGCTCGGTGTCGGTGCGTTCGAGTTCATCTTCGCCGACAGCGACTTCTGGGACTCGCTCCAGAACTCGCTCGTCATCGCCGCCGCGATGGCGATCATCGCGGTGCCGCTCGGCGGGATCCTCGCCTTCCTGATGATCCGCACCGATCTGCCCGGCCGCGGCTGGATCGAGCCGCTGCTGCTGATCCCGGTGTTCGTCTCGCCGATGGTGCTCGGCTTCGGCTACGTCGTCTCTGCCGGCCCGGTGGGCTTCTATTCGGTCTGGGCAAAGGCGATCTTCGGTGGCGTGCCGTGGAACGTCTATTCGCTCACGGGCATCGCCGTCATCGCCGGCCTGACGCACGTGCCGCACGTCTACCTCTACACCTCGTCGGCGCTCAAGAGCCTCGGCTCCGACGTCGAGGAGGCGGCGCGCATGACCGGCTCGAGCCCGTTCCAGGTCGCCAAGGACGTGAGCCTGCCGATGGTCACGCCGTCGCTGCTGTTCTCGGGCGTGCTCGTCTTCTTCCTCGGCTTCGAGATCTTCGGCCTGCCGCTCGTGCTGGGCGATCCCGAGGGCCACCTCGTGCTCGCGACCTATCTCTACAAGCTCACCAACAAACTTGGCACACCGTCGTACCACCTGATGGCTGCGGTCGCGGTGTGCATCGTGGCGGTGACGTTCCCGCTCGTCATGCTGCAGCGCTTCCTGCTGAAGAACGCCGGCAAGTACGTCACTGTCAAGGGCAAGGCCGGCAGGCAGCGGCCGCTGCCGCTCGGCAACTGGCGCTGGGTCGCGGCGGCGATCCTCGTGATCTGGCTCTTCCTGACGATCGTCGTGCCGCTGTCCGGCATCGCACTGCGCGCGCTGGTCACCAATTGGGGCGAAGGCGTCAACCTGGCCGAGGTGCTGACGCTCGACAACTTCCGCGAGGTCTTCGCCCAGCCGACGCTGGTGCGCGGCATCTTCAACACCATCCTCATCGGCGTCGTCGGCGGCGGCCTCGCGGTCGTCTGCTACACGGCCGTCGGCCTGGCGACGCACCGCAAGAACGATGGCTGGTCGCGCTTCGTCGACTACCTCGTTCTCGTGCCGCGCGCCGTCCCGGGCCTGCTCGCGGGCCTGGCGTTCCTGTGGGTGTTCCTGTTCTTCCCGCCGCTGGCGCCGCTGCGCTCGACGATCGTGAGCCTGTGGATCGCCTACACGGTCGTCTGGCTCGCCTACGGCATGCGCCTGGTCTCGAGCTCGCTGCTCCAGGTCGGGCCAGAGCTCGAGGAGGCCGCGCGCAGCGTCGGCGCCAGCCGCGGTCAGGTCAGCCGCGACGTGACGCTGCCGCTGATCCGCTACGGCCTGCTCGCCAGCTGGCTGCTCGTGTTCATGATCTTCGAGCGCGAGTACTCGACCGGCGTCTACCTGCTCGGTCCGGGCACCGAGG
>JAYTHL010000148.1:0-5842 GCA_043732605.1 Rhizobacter sp.
CGCTGACCGAGCGCGAACACGAGGTCGGCCCAGGTCGCCAGCACGATTCCCTCCAGCCGCGTGTCGCCGACGTCCCGGTGGATGGCAAGCGCGGCATCGAGGTGCCCCCGGGCGTCGTCGTGCCGGCCCGCTTCGACGTCGAGGCTGGCGATCCTGCCGAGCAGGAAGCCTTCGTGCCGGCGATGGCCGGTCTCGCGCGCGATCGCGAGCGCCTCGGCGAAGTGGCCCCGTGCCTGCGCCGCGCGATCCTGGTTGGAGTGGACCTCGCCCAGGTTGCCGAGCGCGATGCCTTCGCTGCGCCGGTCGCCGGTTTCGCGGGCGATCACGAACGCCTTCTCGTACTGGATGCGCCCCGCCTCGAAATCGCCGCGGTCGGCGTGCACGCCGCCGAGGCATCCGAACACGACGCCGTCGAGTCGCCGGTTGCCGACCTCGCGGTTGACGGCGAGCGCAGTGTCGAAGCATCGCGTGGCCTCGTCCATGCGCCCTTGCTCGAGATGGAGCATGCCCAGGTTGGCCAGCGCCAGACCCTCGAGGCGGCCATCGCCCACCTCGCGAAAGATGGCGAGCGCGGCCTCGCAGTGACCGCGCTTCTCCTGGATCCGGCCATGCTCGCCCAGGAAGACGCCCACGTTCTGCAGCACGATGGCCTCGACGCGACGGTCGCCGATCTCGCGGCTGGCTTCGAGCGCGCGATCGAAGTTCGCCGATGCCTCGGTCATCCGGCCGGTTTCGCGTTGCACGTTGCCGAGCGAGTTGAGCAGGTTCGCCTCTTCGCGGCGAGCCCCGGCTTCGCGCGCGGCGTCGAGAGCGCGCGTCAGCATCGCTTCGGCCTGCGCCGAGTGCCCCGACCGCCAGTACGTCGTGCCGCAGATCATGCCGGCGGCTGAGCGCATCGCCGCGTCGAGCCCGGGCAAGGCGAGCAGCTGCTCGCCGAGCGCGACGCTGAGCGCGAACGGACCATGTAGCTCGAGAACGCACCAGACCGCGCGATAGCACGGCAACGCGACCTCGGGCTCGTGCCGCATGACGGCGCGACGGCAGGCAGCGACGAGGTTGTCGAGCTCGAGCGCCAGGACGCGTCGCAGCGCCACGCCGCCGTGGCTCGACAGCGATCGGATCGCATCGCTCGCGCCGAAACGGGCGAAGTAGGCGCCGTGGGCGCGCGCCGTGCGCTCCGTCGCCGCGGCCTCGACCGCGAGCTTCGCAGAGGCGTACGCGTGGATGCTCAGGTACATGCCGAAGTACGGCTCGTCGAGGTCGAAGCGGCCTTGCTGCACCGGCACCCAGGCGCGCAGCATGCTCTTGTCGACGAGCGCTTGGACGACGTCCATCACCGACGGCGCGTCGGGCCACGCGCCGAGGTCAATCACCGCTTCGGCCGCCTCCATCGAGAAGCCGCCCTCGAACACCGAGCACTGCGCGACCGCGGCCTGCTCCCACGGCGCGAGCAGGTTCCACGACCAGTCGATGGCGGCTTCGAGCGTGCCCTGTCGCGCCGTCATGCCGCGCACGCCGGCGAGGATGCGGAAGCGATCGCGCATCTTCTCGACCAGCTGCGCCGGCGAGAGCACACGCGATCGTGCTGCGGCAAGCTCGATGGCCAGGGGCAGGCCGTCGAGCAGCCGGACGACTTCCGCCACCGCCGCGCGGTTGGCGTCGACCAGCGCGAAATCCGGACGCTGGGCGCGGGCGCGCGCGACGAAGAGATCCACGGCGTCGCTGGCGATCGGCAGCGGTTCCAACGGCAGCACCTCCTCGCCGGCGAGGTGCAGCCGCTCGCGACTGGTGACGACGAAGGCGGCCTCGCTGCTGCGATCGAGCCAGCGACCGAGCGTGGCCGGGCCGTGCTCGATCACCTGCTCGAAGTTGTCGAGCACGATCAGGCAGCGCCCGCGACCGGCAATGGCATGACCGAGCTGGACGGCGGGATCGTTCTTGCCGAGCGGGACCTCGAGCGCGCTCGCGACGACGAAGAAGATGCCCTCGAGCGATCTGGCTTCGGACAGGTCGCAGAAGTAGACGCCGCCCGGCCAGTCGCCCAGCCAGCGGCGCGCGTAGCGGCCGACGAAGCGGGTCTTGCCGATGCCGCCCGGGCCGAGCACGGTGAGCCAGCGCGCACCGGCGTCGAGTCGCGCGGCGAGCGCGCGCAACTCGGCGGCGCGACCGACGAACGCGTCGCGCTCGGCGGCCATGTTGTGGCGCACCTCGCGCAGCGGGTGCCAGTGCTCGCCGCTGCGGATCACGCGGTAGACCTTGTCGGTATCGAGCGGCGGCGCGAACGCGCTGTCCGGCTGGCCGAGCTCGAAGATCTCGACGGGCTCCTCGACGCCTTTCAGCTTGAAATGGCCGTGGCTCTCGATCGCGACGTCGTTCGGAGCCGCGGCGACGAGCGCCTGGCGCGCGCTCTCGCTCAGCAGCGTCTGCCCGCCGCCGGCCAGCGCCATCACGCGGGCGGCGAACGGCTTGGCCAGGCCCTGCACCTCCATGCGCTTCGCACCGCGCGCGACGTCGTCGGCGCTGTTGCGGGTGACGGTGACCGGTCCTTCGTGCAGGCCGGCGCGGGCCGTGGCGCCGAGATCGGCCAGGGTCCGGTGGTACGCCAGCGCGTAGCGGGCGGCGTCGGCGATGGCGTCGAAGAGCATGAAGAAGCCGTCGCTGCTGTCGACCTCCTGGCCATGGTGGACCACGAGGAGATCGCGGGCGCGGCGATGGTGCTCGAGCCAGAACTGCGCGGCCCGCGCGTCGCCCAGGCGCTCTGTCAGCAGCGTGCTGTCGACGATGTCGGTAAAGAGCAGGCAAGCCATGTCAGGCCATGGAGGCGACCGACCCGCTCCGGCCCGAGCACGCCCGCGCCGGACGCGTTCGCGCACGGCGCGCAGAAGGCGACGCTAGCGGACGGACTGGCGCCGACGCCTCGCCGCCAGCGCGGCGAGGCCGACGGCGAGGAACGGACCTTCGGTGACCGCAATCGCCTGCAGCAGCGTCGGGTCGAACGGGAGCGAGAACTGGTAGCCGTAGAGATCGGTGATGCCGGTGAGCATCACGTCGAGGCCGAGCGACGATCCGACGCGTGCCGGATCGGGCGTGGCGACGATCTCGAGGACCGGCGCCGCGACGGCCGTCTGGGTGAACAGCGCGCCCATCAGCAGCGCCGAACACAAAGAGTGCTTCCACGCTTGTCGACTCGTCATGGCTCTCTCTCCTGCGCCCTGTGGGCTGTCGTGGTCGAGCACAACATATGCCAGGCGTGCGGGTTTCTTCACGACCGTTCATGCGGGTCTGGCGCAACGCGGGGGCGAACGAAATCCGCGTTCCGGCAGTGTCGATTGCAGCCTCGATCTCATTCAGCGCCGCCGGCCCGGCCTCCTCGCGCCGGAACACCTGTTTCTTCTGCGTGGCCGTCGACACGCCGACCGTCGCCCAGGCGCCGTCGCGCAGTTGCGGGTCCTCGTCGCTCTCCTCGAGCGCGAGGAAGCGTCGCGCCACGACGAGACTGGCGAGGGCCCCGGAGTCGGCCTTGCGCACCCTGCCTGTCGAGGTCTTGTCCGCGCCGCCCTGGCGCGCGTTGCCGGTCTCGACGAGGCTCGTGCTGCCGTCGGGGCGCAGCAAGAGGACCGAGGTGGCCGCGCCTCCACGCCGTTGCGCTCGAGCGTGATCGCGTCGATCGACGCCGCGGTGATCGGCGGCGTCGCCTGCGCACCGGCGATGGATGTCGCGAGCGCGCACGACATCCACAACAGGACGGCGCGCACACCGACCCGGTGCTTCGCGACGACATCGACCGGCTGTGTCATGACATGCATCTGGAGGCGGCGAGGGTCTGTCCCAAGAGACAGCGCCGACGGCCACGGATAGTTTCGACGAGCGCATGCAATGCGTTCGCGATCATCTCAGGCCACCGGCCGACAGGCACGATTCTTTCTTGCCGCCCTCGCGCCAAAAGCCAATTCCAGCCTCGAGGGAGAAGACACATGATGGATCTGCACCGTGCCAGCGGATCCTTGTCGCGCGTGTTTGCGCAGGCCGTGCGAGCGGGACGGCGCGCGTCGGTCGCGAGCGCGTTGCGCGGCGCCATCGTCGCCTTCGTCGGCGTGTTCGCCTTGTGCGGCGCGCAGGCGGCGCCGAGCGCGGCCGAGCGTCATCCGTCGCGTGCCCTCTGGCTCGACATCAAGGGCACGCCATCGTCGTTCTCCGGTCGCGGCGCGCGGCAGTCGGTGCATCCGCGGCACTTTCGCGCGATCACGCTCGATCGCCTCAGCCTCGCCGGGCTCGCGCCTGGTACATCGATCCCTACGACCACCTCGACGACAGTCTCGACGCGAGCTACTACGTCAGCGACCTCGTGAACATGCACGGCCCGCTGACCGAAGCCGCGTCGACCGAAGCGCAGCTCTCGCCCGGGCGCGGCTCGTACCACGCTGCCGATTCACTGCAGACCCGCGGCTTCGGCTTCCCGGCCGGCGCGCTGGTCGCGGTCTCGGTCCGCAACGCCGCGATGGACGTCGCGCCGCGCCAGGTCACGCACGTCATCGCCGACGCCGAAGGCGCGATCTCGGCGACGCTCGCGTCGGGCGCCGGACCGTTCCTCGTCACGTCGCCCAACACGGCGGTCACGCTCGACGGCGGCTCGACCCAAGTCGTCACCTGGAGCGTCGCGAACACCAACGTCGCCCCGGTGAACGCTGCCAGCGTCAAGATCAGCCTGTCGGTCGACAGCGGCATCACCTGGCCGTACGTGCTCGCCGCGAGCACGCCGAACAGCGGCAGCCGCGCCGTCGTCCTGCCGGCGGTGCCGAGCACCAAGGCGCGGGTGAAGGTCGAGGCGGTCGACAACATCTTCTTCGATGTCTCGAACGTCGACTTCACGCTGCGCCTGGCCGGCGACGTGAACGCCGACGGCACGGTCGATTGCGCCGACCTCGCCATCGTCAAGGCGTCGTTCGGCAAGCGCACGGTCCGGCCCGGGTTCGACCCGCGCGCCGACGTGAACGGCGACGGCGTCGTCGACATCCGCGACTTGTCGTGCGTGTCGCAGCGCGTCCCGGCCGGGACGGTGTGCCACTGAACGACGCCCAGAGAGCCCGGCTCGCACGCGACTTCCAGCGTGCGGTCGGGAGGGTCGCGCCCGACTGGACGGGTGGCAACGCGCACGATCCCGGCATCACGATGCTGGAGTTGTTCGCGTTCGTCCTCGACGACCTGCAACACCACAAAGCGATCCTCGATCCGCACGGCCGACGGCTGGCACGTGCGCTGGCCGGCCACGCGTCGGCGCTCGCGGCGACGGCGACGGCGACGGCGACAACCGGCGACGCCGGCGACTGCCCGCCGGGCCTGCGCCGCGTGAGCTATTTCGCCGGCGAGCTGCTCGGCGTCGACGATTTCCGCACCGAGCAGGACTACGTGCGCGACCGGCTCGACCGGCGCAACCGCCTCATGCACGGCACTGGCATCGTCGACGGACTGGCGGTCACGGTGACGACCGACCCGGCCGGCGCGCATGTCGCGATCGCGCCGGGGCTCGCCTTCGCGCCCGACGGCAGCGAGATCGTCGTCGACGCACCGAGCGTGCTGCCGTTGCCGACATCGGGATCGGACGCCGCCTTGCTCGTCCAGCTCGCCTACCGTGAGGTCCCGTGCCGGCCCGTCGTCGGGGGATCGACGACGCAGCCGAGCCGCGTCGTAGAGACCTTCGTGGCGACGCTCGCGGCGCTGCCCGACGCCGACGCCGTCGCGATCGCACGCGTGCTGCGCGTGCGCGGCCGGTGGCGGATCGAACCGAAGTTCAAGGCGTCGCGCGCACGCCGCTGACGGCAGCGCTCAGGCGGGCAGCATCGCG
>JAYTHL010000149.1:0-16987 GCA_043732605.1 Rhizobacter sp.
ACCAAGCTCGGCTGGACGCCGAAGATCACGCTGGCCGAGCTGGTGCAGGAGATGGTCGCGTCGGACTACGACGCGGCGCGACGCGACAGCATGGTCAAGCAGGCCGGCTTCCAGGCCTACGACTACAACGAATGAACGCGAGGCCCTCTTGAAGATCACGGTGATCGGCGCCGGCTACGTCGGCCTGGTGAGCGGCGCGTGCCTGGCACACGTCGGCAACAACGTCCTCTGCCTCGACCTCGACAAGGAGCGCATCGCCGTGCTGAACGGCGGTGGCGTGCCCATCCACGAGCCGGGTCTGGGCGACATGATCAAGCGCAACGTCGCCGACGGACGTCTGCGCTTCACGTCCGACCCGCGCGAAGGGGCGCTGCACGGCACGCTGCAGTTCATCGCCGTCGGCACGCCGCCCGACGAGGACGGCTCGGCCGACCTGAAGCACGTGCTTGCCGCCGCCCGCAACATCGGCCGCCACATGGACGGCTTTCGCGTCGTCGTCGACAAGAGCACGGTGCCGGTCGGCACCGCCGAGCAGGTCCGCGCCGCGGTCGCCGAGGAGCTGAAGGCGCGCGGCGCGACGCACGAGTTCCACGTCGTCTCGAACCCCGAGTTCCTGAAGGAAGGCGCGGCGATCGAGGACTTCGCGCGCCCCGACCGGATCGTCATCGGCGCCGACAGCGAAGACGCGGTGCGCGTGATGCGCGAGCTCTACGCGCCATTCGAGCGCAACCATCCCAAGCTGCTGGTGATGGACATTCGCTCGGCCGAGCTCACCAAGTACGCGGCCAACGCGATGCTCGCCACGCGCATCAGCTTCATGAACGAGCTCGCGCTCTTGGCCGAGAAGGTCGGCGCCGACATCGATGCCGTGCGCCGCGGCATCGGCAGCGACGAGCGCATCGGCCACCACTTCCTCTATTCCGGCTGCGGCTACGGCGGCTCGTGCTTCCCGAAGGACGTGCAGGCGCTCTTGAAGACGGCCGGTGACAACGACCGGCCGCTTCGGGTCCTGCACGCGGTCGAGGCGGCGAACCAGGCGCAAAAGCAGGTGCTGATCGGCAAGATCGAGGAGCGCTTCGGCAGCGATCTCACGGGCCGCGAGTTCGCCCTGTGGGGCCTGGCGTTCAAGCCGAAGACCGACGACATGCGCGAAGCGCCGAGCCTGATCGTCATCGACGAGTTGCTGCGCCGGGGCGCGCGGGTCCGCGCCTTCGACCCGGTCGCCACCGAGTCGGCGCGGCGCATGATCGGCACGCCCGAAAACCTCGTCTACGCGACCCAGGCGATGGCCGCGGTCGAGGGCGCCGACGCGCTCGTCGTCGTCACCGAGTGGAACGAGTTCTGCAGCCCCGACTTCGAGCACATGAAGTCGATCATGCGTCAGCCGGTGGTGTTCGACGGCCGCAACATCTACGACCCGGTCGTGGTGCGCCGCTACGGCTTCGAGTACGTCGGCATCGGCCGCCGCTGACCCGGCCCGACTCCACGATGCAGATGCCCGCCGCCCTGTCGCGACTGCTCGAGCGCCACGCGTTCAGCCCGTCGGTGGTGGGCCGCGTCGCGCGCAACACCGGCTGGCTGGTCGGCGACCGCGTCGTGCGCGCCGGGGCCAACATGCTCCTGATCGCCTGGCTGGCGCGCTACCTGGGCACGGCGGAATTCGGGCGCATGAACTACGTGCTCGCCTTCGTCTCGATCTTCTCCGGGGTCGCCACGCTCGGCCTCGACGTCGTCGCGATCAGGAACCTCGTCGACCGTCCCGCCGACGCGGCGCGCATCCTCGGCACCTCGCTCGCGATGAAGCTCGGCGGCGGCCTGATCGCGTATGCGGCCATGCTCGTCGCCTTCGCGATCGTCTCGCCGGAAGCGCTCGGCCTCGCCGCGCTGGCCGGGCTGGTGCTCGTGTTCCAGTCGGCCGACGTGGTCGAGTGCTGGTTCCAGTCCGGGAGCCGGATGAAGTACGCGGTCTACGCGAGGAACGCCGCCTTCTTCGCGTCGGCGCTCTTCAAGGTGGTGCTGATCCTCGGCCACGCCGGGCTCGAGCAGCTGATCCTCGCGGGCAGCGCCGAGATCGCGCTCGCCGCGCTGTTCCTCTTCGCGCTCTACCGACGCGATGCCGGCAACCCTGCTGTCTGGCGCGTCGACGGCGCGCTCGGCCGGGCGATGCTGAAGGACGCGATGCCGTTGCTCGTGTCGGCGATGGCGATCCTGCTCTACATGCGGATCGACCAGGTGATGGTCGGCAACCTTGCCGGCTACCGCGAGGTCGGCATGTTCTCGGCGGCGGTGCGCCTCACCGAGCTCTGGTACTTCGTGCCGGTCGCGCTGATGACGGCGCTCTTCCCGATGATGGTCTCGGCGCGATCCGGCGAGCCCGACCCGGCCGCCGACGATCGCCGCACGGCGCTCCTCTTCGGCGCGATGGGCTGGGCCGGCATCCTGCTCGCGACCTTCACCTCGCTCGCCTCGGGCTGGCTCGTGCAGCTCGTGTACGGCAGCGCGTTCGCGGCGGCCGCGCCGGTGCTCGCGGTGCAGGCGTGGATGGCGGCGTTCGTCTTCTTCGGCGTGGCCCGCGGGCGCTGGCTGATGGCGCGCCACCAGCAGGCCGACTCGATGTACGTCGACCTGGTCGCGATCGCCATCAACGTCGCCATGAACCTGCTGCTGATCCCGCGCTACGGCGCCTTCGGCGCGGCGCTCGCCTCGCTGTGCACGGGCTTCGGCGCGAACCTCGTCGTCGCCCTGTTCTCGGAGCCGATCCGCATCAGCCTCAAGCTCTACGCGAGAGGGCTGGCGCTGCCCTTCTCGCTCCTGCGGGCGCGGCCCGCTCCCGACTTCGGCAAGCCCTGAGCTCGCCCTCGTCCCACATCGAACCTGCACGACGCCCATGATCAACTTCGCACTGCTCGGCTGCGGCCGAATCGCCAAGCGGCACGCCGACATCCTCGGCACCGGCCAGGTCGCGGGCGCCAGGCTCGTCGCCGTGTGCGACACCGATGCCGGCCGCGCCGGGCTCTTCGCCGATCGGCATGGCGTCGCCGCCTTCACCTCGCTCGACGAGATGATGCGGAGCTCGAAGGAGCACATCGACGTCGTCTGCGTGCTGACGCCGAGCGGCGCGCACGCCGAGCACAGCATCGCGGTGGCGCGCCACGGCCGGCACGTCGTCGTCGAGAAGCCGATGGCGCTCAGGCTGTCGGACGCCGACCGGATGATCGCGGCCTGCAAGGAGAACGGCGTCCAGCTCTTCATCGTCAAGCAGAACCGCTTCAACCTGCCGGTGCGCGAGTTGCGCCGCGCGCTCGAGGCGGGTCGCTTCGGCAAGCTCGTGCTCGGCAGCGTGCGCGTGCGCTGGTGCCGGCCGCAGTCGTACTACGACCAAGACGCGTGGCGCGGCACCTGGGCCCACGACGGCGGCGTCTTCGCCAACCAGGCGAGCCACCACGTCGACCTGCTCGAGTGGATGATGGGCGGCGTCGAGTCGGTGTTCGCGAAGTCGACCCGGGCTTCCGCCCGCATCGAGGCGGAAGACACCGGCATCGTTGTCGTGAAGTTCAGGAACGGCGCGCTCGGCACGATCGAGGCGACGACCGCGGTGCGTCCGGCCGACCTCGAAGGATCGCTCTCGATCATCGGCGAAAAGGGCTCGGTCGAGATCGCCGGCTTCGCGGTCAACCAGCTGCGCACCTGGAAGTTCGCCGACGACCCCGAAGGCGCCGGCGCCGAGATGCTGGCGCGGCTGAGCGAGAACCCGCCGAACGTCTACGGCCTCGGTCATGTGCGTTTCCTCGAAAGCGTCGTCGCCTCGCTGCGCGACGGTGCGCCGATCGCGGTCGACGGCGTCGCCGGCCGGCGTTCGCTCGAGCTGATCACCGCGATCTACGAATCGATCGAGAGCGGCAGGGAGGTGACGCTGCCGTTCGAGCCGCGTCATTGCCGGCTCGGCGAAGCGGCGGTCGTCGCCGAAGGAGTCGGCGCATGAAGCGCATCCTGGTCACCGCCGCCGGCGGCAGTCCGGCGACGGGCTTCTCGCGGTCGCTCCGCGCCGCGCCCGAGCCCTATCACCTGATCGGCGTCGACGCCAACAAGTACACCCTGCAGCGCGCCGAGGTCGACCAGCGCTTCCTCGTTCCCAAGGTGAGCCACCCGCGCTACTTCGACGTGCTGCGCGAGGTCATCGCCGAGACGAAGCCCGACTTCCTGCACGTGCAGATGAGCGAGGAGATGCTCGCCATCTCCGGCAACCGCGACCTGCTCGGCGTGCGCACGCTCCTGCCGCGCCACGAGACGGTCGTGATCTGCGAGGACAAGTACAAGTCGTTCGAGGTCTGGCGCAGGAACGGCATCACGGTGCCCGAGACGACGATCCTCAACGACCCGGACGATCTGCGCCGCGCCTTCAAGGAGTTCGGCCCGAAGCTCTGGGTGCGCGCCATCGCCGGCTCGGCGGGCAAGGGCTCGCTGCCCACCGACGACTTCGATACGGCGCGCCTGTGGATCGACTTCCACAAGGGCTGGGGCGACTTCGCCGCGGCCGAGTGCCTGCAGGAGGAGACGATCACCTGGCAGTCGATCTGGAAGGGCGGCGAGCTGATCGTCGCCCAGGGCCGCAAGCGCCTGTACTGGGAGTTCTCGAACCGCAGCCCCTCGGGCGTCACCGGCATCACCGGCACCGGCGTGACGGTGAGCGACCCGGCGCTCGACGAGCTCGCGATCCGCTGCATCAAGACCATCGACGCGTCGCCCGATGGCATCTACGGCGTCGACCTGACCTACGACAAGCACGGCGTGCCGAACCCGACCGAGATCAACTCGGGGCGCTTCTTCACGACGCACCAGTTCTTCACGGCGGCCGGCCTGAACATGCCGCACATCTTCGTGAAGACGGCGTTCGGGGAGCAGGTCGATCTCCCGAACCGCATCAATCCGCTGCCCGACGGACTGGCCTGGATCCGCGGCATGGACGTCCTGCCGCGCCTGACGACGGTCGACGACATCGACGCCTCGGCCACGGCGCTGAAGGCCCGCATCGCCCGTCTCGACCATGTCTAGCCTCTGGGTCTTCGATCTCGACGGCACGCTGATCGACGTGGAGCCCCGCTACCTGCGCATCCACGCCGATCTGCTCGCCGCGCGCGGCGCGCGACCCGATCCCGAGTACTGGTCGAAGAAGCGCGACAAGACACCGGAGGCGGAGATCGCTCGCGCCTGCGGGCTCGACGCGCACGACGCCGAGGCCTACGCGAGCGAGCGGTTGCCGCTGCTCGAGGATTCGCGCTACCTCGCGATCGACCGCGTGCTGCCGGGCGCCTTCGAGGTGCTCGAGCGCATCGGCGCGGCGCGCGCCGTGCTCGCGACCAAGCGCAAGGACCGCGCCGCGCTCGACCGCCAGCTCGCCGACCTGCGCCTCGTCGACTGCTTCTCGCGCGTGCTCACGCCCGTGCCGGGCGCGGGCAAGGACACCCTGCATCCCGCGATCCGCGCCTCCGTGCCGGCCGGCACCCGCATCGTGTCGGTCAGCGACTCGCCGCAAGACATCGTCGACGGCAAGGCCTCGGGCTTCGTCACCGTCGGCGTCCTGAGCGGCCTGCGCGGCCCGCGCTTCATCGAACCCACCGCGCCCGACGCCATCGTCGGGTCGATCAGCGAACTCTCCCTGGAGGAAATCGAACATGTCAGTCCCGTCTAGAACCGAGCAGGAGCGAGAGCGGCTCGACGCCATCGCCGAGAACTTCAGCATGCGCGACGGCTTCAACGGCTACATGACGAAGTACCGCGTCACGACGATCCTCGAGAACTGCCCCGGCCGCACCGTGCTCGACTTCGCGAGCGCCGACTGCTACATGGCCGAGTCGCTGCATCCGTTCTACGAGCGCATCGTCTGCGTCGACGGCTCGAAGGAGCTGATCGACCGCGCCCGCCAGCGCCTGGCCGGCGTCGAGAACGTCGAGTACGCGTGCTCGCTGATCGAGGACTTCGACGCCAAGGAGAAGTTCGACGTCGTACTGCTCTCGTTCATCCTCGAGCACGTCATGAACCCGGTCGAGGTGATCCAGAAGGCGGCACGCCATTGCAAGCCGGGCGGGTGCCTGTTCGTGATGGTGCCGAACGCCGAGTCGCTCCATCGCCGCATCGGCCAGAAGATGGGCGTGCTCGGCGAGCTCACCGACCTGAACGAGAGCGACCACAAGCAGGGCCACCGCCGCGTCTACACGATGAAGTCGCTGCTCGCCGACATCGGGGCGGCAGGGCTCCAGGTCTCGACCCACGGCACCTTCATGCTGAAGCCGCTCTCGAACGCACAGATGGACCAGCTCGACCGGACGATCGCCGACGCGTTCTTCGAGGTCGGCCGGCAGCTTCCGGGCTGGGGCTCGTCGATCTACGTCAAGGTCGTGCCGAAGCCGATCGCGCAATGAAGAGCGACGTGGCAATGCCGGCGATCCCGTTCGTCGACCTGGCGGCGCAGTACGCCGCAATCAAGGACGAGGTGGGCTCCGCGATCGATCGCGTGATCGAGTCGCAAGCCTTCATCCAGGGCCCCTTCGTCAAGCAGTTCGAGGCGGAGTTCTGCGCCGCCCACGGCGCTCGCCACGGCGTCGGCTGCAGCAACGGCACGGCAGCAATCCAGCTCGCGCTGCAGGCGCTCGGCGTCGGCCCGGGCGACGAGGTGATCACGGTGCCGAACACCTTCTTCGCAACGGTCGAGGCGATCGCCGAGGTCGGGGCAACGCCGGTGTTCGTCGACATCGACCCGCGCACCCACGGCATCAACGGCGCCGCGATCGAGGCCGCGGTGACGTCTCGCACGCGTGCGATCGTGCCGGTGCATCTCTACGGCAACCCGTGCGACATGGACGCGGTGATGGCCGTCGCCGAGCGGCACCGGCTGGTCGTCGTCGAGGATGCCGCGCAGGCGCACCTCGCGACCTTGCACGGCCGCTCCGCCGGCACCATCGGCGATGCGGGCACCTTCAGCTTCTATCCGGGCAAGAACCTCGGCGCCTACGGCGATGCCGGCTTCGTGTTCTCGCGCAGCGCGTCGGTCGACGCGACGATCAGGAAGCTCCTCGACCACGGCCGCATGGGCAAGTACGAGCACGACGTGATGGGCGCGAACAACCGCATGGACGGCATCCAGGCGGCGGTGCTCTCGGTGAAGCTGCGCCACCTCGCCGGGTGGACCCGGACGCGCCGCGCCCACGCCGCTCTCTACGCCGAACTCCTCGCGGGCTCCGGCGCGGCCCTCGTGGAGCCGACCGAAGGCGCCGAGCCGGCGCGCCATCTCCTGGTGATCGAGGTCGGCAACCGCGACAAGGTCGCCGAGCACCTGCGCGGCCACGGCATCGCGACCGGCATCCACTATCCGCTGCCGCTGCACCTGCAGCCGGCGCTCGCGTCGATGAACCGACCTGCCGGCAGCTTCCCCGTCACCGAGCGTGCAGCCAGGCGCATCCTCAGCCTGCCGATCTGCGGATCGATCACGAGCGACACGGTCGCGTTCATCGCCGCGCGCGTGCGCGACGTCGCCCGTCCCTGAGCCGCATGCCCGCACCGTTCCTCCTCCGGCCGTGACTTCGCTCGACGTCGCCTACCTGTGCACCACGATCGTCGTCGCACTCTATTTGTGGCGCCGCGTCGGCCTGCGCGTCGGCTGCTCGACGCTCGTGCTGACCGGGCTGCTGCTCATCTACGGGCCGGCGCATCTGTTCTTCCAGTACGAGCGCGACCTGAACCAGGACCTGCATCCGACGATCACCGTTGCGCTGATGCTGATGTGGGTGTGCCTGCTCGCCGGACTGGAGTTGCCGCGCTGGCTCTTTCCGCGCGCGTTTGTCGCCGCGCGACGTGCGTCGGCGTCGTGGAACGACGAGCCGTTGCGCGAGGGTTTCGCGCCGGGAAGTCTCTGCAAGCCGGTGGCGATCGCCGTCCTCGTGCTCCTGGCGATCGACCTCGTCGCCGAGGGCCAGCTCGGCAAGGTGGCGGCGTACTACGGCAGCGGCGGCCTGCTCGAGGACCAGGCGCAGTTCCGGCAGGACGAGGGCGGCTCGCGCCTGTATCTCGTCAACATCCTCGTCCTCACGATCGCGCCTTTCCTGTCGATGGTGCTGCTGTGCGAAGCCGTGCGGCTGAAGAACTGGCGTGCCCGCGCCGTGTTCGCGGCAGCGTTCGCCATCGTCCTGCTCGCCAAGCTCTCGACGCTGCAGAAGTCGCCCGCCGCGATCTACCTGCTGCAGATGTGCCTGGCCTGGTGGCTGATCCGCTCGAACCGGCCGAAGCCCGGCACGCTGCTCGGAGCGGCCGCGGTGTTTCTGCTGGCGATGATCCCGCTCTCGCTCGCCGCGTTCCCGGGCATCGAATTCGTCGACCTGCTCGGCTACTTCTATCGCCGCATCATCGAGGCCCCGCAGGAGACGCTCGAGGACTACTTCGCCGTCTACCCCGGCCAGATCGACTTCCTCTACGGCCTCGGCTTTCGCTGGCTGCACGCGCTGATCGGCACGGGCGAGTACGTCGGCTCGTCGCTCGTCGTGGCGACGCTGCACGAGTCGGAAGGCGCGAGCTTCAACGCCGTCTTCATCGCCGACTCGTGGGCCGATTTCGGCTTCGCTGGCATCGCCCTGTCGTCGATCGGCCTCGGCATCGTCGCCCGGCTGGTCGACCTGTACGCCTACGGGCTCGGCAAGACCAGCGCCTCGGTCTCGATCCTCGCCTCGATGCTGTTCGCGGCGATCTACGTCGCCTCGGCCTCGTTCGCGGCCGCGCTGATCACGGCCGGCCTGGCACTCGTGCCGATCGTCGCCTGGCTGCTGCGCCATCCGGTCGTGCCGCGCGCCGTCGCTGCGCCGCGCCTCCAGCCTGGAGCGCGCTGATGCGCCTCTTCGAGCTAATCACGTTCGGCAAGCCCTATCTGCGTCATTTCGATCGCAGCGTGGCCAAGCCCGACGCCACGACGTACGCAAGGCTCATGGCGACGATGCTCGACGATCGCTACTGCAACGCCCACGTGCTGCTTCCGATCCTGGCCGGCGACGAGCGCGCCCGATTCGTCGTCGCGGACTCGACTGCGCTGCAGGGTGCATGGCGCGCCGAGCACGGCGTACCGCGCGACGCAACCGTCGAGGAGGTCGTGCTCGCGCAGATCGAGGAGCACCGCGCCGACGTGCTCTACAACATCTCGCCGCTGATCTTCGACAGCCGTTTCGTTCGAAAGCTGCCGGGCTGCATCAAGCACACGGTGTGCTGGCGCGCCGCGCCGCTCGCCGGCGCCGACCTGAGCGGCTACGACCTGTGCGTCGGCAACTTCCGCTCGATGCTCGACGAGTGGACGCGTGCCGGTCACCGCGCCGCCTGGTTCGAGCCGGCGCACGACCCGGTCGCGGCAGAGTCGGCACGCGCCGATCGCGACATCGACATCGCCTTCGTCGGCACCTACAGCTGGCTGCACAGCCGGCGCAACGTGCTGCTGCAACGCGTCGCCGAGCTCGCGCCGCGCCTCAGGGTGCGCTTCCATTTCGCGCTCGGCCGCTCGGCGCGGCTCGTCAACGCGCTCGGCCCGGGGCGAGCGCTGTTCCCGAAGCTGGCGCTGCCCGCGAGCCTGCGCCGCGTCGCGCACGGGCCCGTGTACGGCCGCGGCATGTACGAGCTCTTCGGCCGCGCCCGCATCGTCCTCAACGCGGCCATCGACATGGCGAGCGAGTTCCGCGGCAACATGCGCTGCTGGGAAGCGATGGGCTGCGGCGCGCTGATGCTGTCCGACGCGGGCATCTACCCGCCGGGCATGACGCCGGGCACCGACTTCGCCACGTACGACGGCAGCGACGACGCGCTCGCGAAGATCGAGCAGATCCTCGCCGACTACGACCGCTGGCGGCCCACCGCCGCCCACGGCCTGCGCACGATGGAGACGACCTACTCCAAGGAGGCGCAATGGGCGACCTTCTCCAAACTGGTCGAGCAACTCTGAACCACCACGCGGACTTCGCGCCATGACGTCTTCACCACGCTTTTTCCCCGTCTCGCAGCCGTCGATCGGCGCGCGCGAGATCGCCTACGTCACTGATGCGGTGACGTCGGGCTGGGTCTCCTCGCTCGGCCACTACATCGAGGACTTCGAGCGCAACTTCGCGGCCTTCTGCGGCACGCGCTTCGCGCTCACCACGAGCAACGGCACGACCGGGCTGCACCTCGCGCTGATGGCGCTCGGCATCGAGGCCGGCGACGAGGTGATCATTCCCGACCTGACCTTCATCGCCACCGCCAACGCCGTCGCCTACATCGGCGCGGTGCCGGTGCCGGTCGACATCGACGCCGAGACGCTGTGCATCAGCCCGGCCGCGATCGAGAAGGCGATCACGCCGAAGACGCGCGCGATCATGCCGGTGCACCTCTACGGCCACCCGGCCGACATGGATCCGATCAACGCCATCGCGAAGCGCCGCGGTCTGCTCGTGATCGAGGACGCGGCCGAGGC
The DNA here is from genome assembly GCA_043732605.1 of Rhizobacter sp. Lineage (GTDB taxonomy): Bacteria > Pseudomonadota > Gammaproteobacteria > Burkholderiales > Burkholderiaceae_C > Schlegelella_A. The sequence continues at coordinate 10,475 of JAYTHL010000149.1, forward strand.
GCACGGCGCCGAATACCGCGGCCGCCGGGTCGGCGGGCTGGGCGCCTGCGGCGTCTTCAGCTTCTACGGCAACAAGGTCATCACCTCGGGCGAGGGCGGAATGATCACGACCGACGACGAGACGCTCTACAGGAAGGCCAAGCGCCTGCGCGACCACGCGATGAGCCCGACCAAGCGCTACTGGCACGAGGAGATCGGCTTCAACTACCGCATGACCAACCTGCAGGCCGCGCTCGGTGTCGCACAGCTCGAGCGGATCGACGAGTTCATCGCCGCGCGGCGCGAGGTGATGGACGCGTACCGCGCCGAGCTCGGAGCGCGTCCGGGCCTGCGCCTGAACCGCGACGCCGAGTGGGCCAGGAATGCCTACTGGATGATCTGCCTCGAGGTCGAGGGGATGGACGAGCCGGCGCGCGATCGCCTGATGGCCGCGCTCAAGCAGGTCGGCGTCGACTCGCGGCCCTATTTCTACCCGGTCTCCGACATGCCGATGTACCCGGGCGCCGTCACGCCGGTCACGCACCGCCTCTCGCACTCGGGCATCAACCTGCCGTCGTACGTCGGCCTGACGCGGGACGACATCCGCTTCATCTGCGGCGAGGTAGTGCGCTGCCTGCAAGGCGTCACGGCACGATGACGGACGCCGCGCCGCCCATCCTGGACCGGACCGACAGAGAGCTTTGCGCGCTGCCGCCCTAGCACGAAGATGATGAACGCGATCCTCTCGGCGCAGCACGACGTCACGGCGCACGTGCTTGCCGATTGCGGCGACCGCTTGAGCGGCATCCGCTACGTGCGGCACGACGTCGCCGGCCCGCTGCCGTTGGAGGCCGCGACCTGTGACGTGTTCACCTCGATGGTCTCCAGCATGTGTCTCGGTCCGAACATCCTCAACTTCAACAACGGCTGGTTCTTCGACTTCCCGACGATGGAGAAGATCTTCACCGGCTGGCAGATCGTCGATCGCCTCGTCGACAGGCAGTCGTCGCCGCGCGAGAGCGACAGCGCAGGCGAGCGATTCGTCGCCGACGTGTCGGTCGACACGATCGCGCCGGGCGACTACCGCGTCGTCTTCCTGCAGCTGCGCCGCGTCGCCCGCTGACATCGCCATGCCGTCGCTGCTGCGAACCATCGTCGAGCGGATGAAACACCGCAGCGTGCGCAAGCACGGCATGCGCGTGTCGATCCCGGCGTCGACGCGGCTCCTGCGCAAGTTCTCGGTCCGCTTCCTCGCGAGCCCGGAGAATCGGCTCTACCTGAAGGTCGGCGAGAACTGCCTGCTCAACGCGGCGGTGACGTTCGAGTCGACCGCCGGCTCGGTCTCGATCGGCGACCGCAGCTACATCGGCACCGATACGCAGATCATCTCGCGCTCGCGCATCGAGATCGGCAGCGACGTGACGATGGCCTGGGGCATCACGATCTACGACCACAACTCGCACTCTCTCGACTGGCGCCAGCGCCAGCGCGTCGTGCGCCACTTCTTCGAGCGTTACGGCGAGGCCGACTGCTTCGACGCGCTCGACTGGAGCGACGTGCGCGCCGCGCCGATCGTGATCCGCGACCGCGTCTGGATCGGCTTCGGCGCGGTCATCCTGAAAGGCGTGACGATCGGCGAAGGCGCCGTTGTCGGCGCCTGCAGCGTCGTCGCGAAGGACGTCGAGCCCTACACCGTCGTCGCCGGCAATCCGGCGGTGATGCTGCGCAGGATCGACCCGCCGAGCACGAACCCCTCTTCTGCCGCATGAGCACGACCGACGCAACGAAGTTCAAGTACACGTGGGAGCAGGCGATCGACCTGCTGCGCGACGATCCGACGCAACAGGACCTGATCTTCGACGCCTACCTGACGCGCGACCTCGCCGCCAACGCGCGCCGCTTCGCCGCGAGCGAGGAGTTCGCCGAGGCGCGCGCGCTGATCGCGGGGCGGACACCGAACGCGCGCCGCGTCATGGACATGCCCGGCGGCAACGGCATCGCCACGTTCGCCTTCGCGCAGGCAGGCTTCGAGGTGACGACGGTCGAGCCGAATCCGTCCGACTCGGTCGGCCGCGGCGCCATCGCGACCTCGCTCGCTTCGGCCGAGCTCCACGCGAACGTCGTCGCCGCGTGGGGCGAGGCGCTGCCGTTCGCCGATGCGAGCTTCGACGTCGTCTACGTGCGCCAGGGCCTGCATCACGCGAGCGCGCTGCCCAAGATGCTCTCGGAGATCGCGCGCGTGCTCGTGCCGGGCGGCGTGCTGCTCGCCTGCCGCGAGCACGTCGTCGACGACTACGGGCCGAGCCTGCAGGCGTTCCTCGCCTCGCAGGTCGACCATCAGCTCTACGGCGGCGAGAACGCGTTCACGCTCGCCGACTACCGCGCCGCGATGACCGGCGCAGGCCTCGCGATCGAGCTCGAGCTCGGCCCGCACGATTCGATCGTCAACGCCTACCCGAACACGCCCGAGGTGCTGCGTCGCAAGATACTCGCGTCGCGCCCCGGCAGGCTGCTGCGCAAGGTGCTGCCGGACGACGCGGTCGCGGCGATCGGCGCGTGGCATGCGCGTCGGCGCCGGATTCCCGGTCGGCTCTACAGCTTCCTGGCCGTCAAGCCGCGCTGATGCTCAACGCGCTGATCCCGTACGCGATGCGGCTGCGGACGCGTTTCCCCGGCGTCTATGCGCGCCTGGTCGGCTTCGCGCGGCGCTTCCTCGGTGGCCGCCTCGGCATCTACCCGCGCCTGATGGGCAACGAGATCGCGGCTGTGACCTCGGTGCTGCGCAGCTCGCAATGGAACATGACCGCGGGCAAGGGCCTCGCGCACGAGCGCCTCGAGGCGGCCTTCGCCGAGTACGTCGGCGTGCCGCACGCGATCGCCGTCAACACCGGCGGCATGGCGCTGCAGATGTCGATGCGCGCGCTCGGCCTCGGCCACGGCGACGAGGTGATCCACCAGGTCGACACCTGCTCGGCGACCGCGCTCGCGGTGATCGCGGCCGGTTGCACGCCGCTCTTCGCCGATCTCTCGGAGCGCACGCTGATGCTCGACGCGGCCGACGTCGCGCGCGTCGCCGGCCCGAACACGAAGGCGCTGATTCCGACCCACCTGTGGGGCAACCCGGAAGACATGGCGGCGATGCTGCGCGTCGCCGACGAGCGCGGCCTCTTCGTCATCGAGGACGCCTGCCTCGGCCTCGGCACGCGCGTCGGCGGTCGCATGGCCGGATCGCTCGGCAAGGTCGGCGTGTTCTCGTTCGGCTGCATCAAGCCGATCCAGGGCGGCGAAGGCGGAATGATCGTCACGTCCGACGAGGCGCTGGCCCGAGAGCTGCGCGCGATGCGCCACTGGGGCGACCGGACGATCGAGTACGGCGTGCGCGACACGCTGGCCCCGGCGTGGAACGGGCGTCTCTCGGAGATCGTCGCGGCCGTTGTCGGCGAGCAGCTGAAGGGCTATCCGAAGCACCTCGCGTCGATGCGCGAGGCGGTCGCCGATTTCCGCGCGGCGATCGCCCGCTTCGACGAGATCGAGCTCGTCCTCGGCGCGAGCGACGACGTCGCCGACTGCGCGTTCACGCAGGTCGTCTTGCGCCTCGACGAGACGAAGCTCGGCCGCACGAAGACCGAGTTCAAGGACGCGCTGTACGCGCGGGGTGTGCCGGTCTGGCACGCGAACTTCGAGCTGATCCCGTCGCTGTCGGTCTTCTCCAGCGATGCCTGGAAGCGCTGGCTGCCGCGCGCCGACGCTGCTCGAACGCGCGCCAACTATCACCGACCGTTCCCCGTCGCGCAGCGCACGTTCGACGCGACCGGCCTCAGCCTGGCGAAGATGAATTTCCTGTCGCGCCAGAACCTGCGCCACCTGATCGCGCAGCTCGACGCGCTGTGCCGGGCGCGGTGAAGCACGTCGCCATCCTCGCCCTGGCGCAAGAGCGTCACGGCGGCACGCTGCTCTATACGCGCTCGATGATCGAGGCGCTGAAGCTGTTGCCGCAGAGTCGCTATCGCCTGACGCTGCACACAACCGCCGACAACGACTGCTACGACGACTGCGGTATGCCGATCGCGCGCCTGCCCGGGCCGGTGCGGCTCGTCGCGGCGCGCTGGCTGCACGGCATCGATCCGTTCGCGCACGCCGATTGCGTCGTCGCGCCGATCTACTCGACGATCCTCCTCGCGACGCAGAAGCCCTTCGTCTTCACGCTCCACGACCTGCAGGAAAAGCACTACCCCGAGCATTTCGGCCGGGCGACACGTGCCTGGCGCCACGTCACCAACGCGCTGCTGACGGCGCGCGCCGCGCGGGTGATCTGCGAATCGCGCTTCGTCGGCAACGACATCGTCGCCCACTTCGGCATCCCCGCGGCGCGCATCGAGGTCGTGCCCGCGCCGCCGATCGCGTCGATCCGCGACGGTCATCCGGGCGACGCGCAGATCGACGCCGTGAAGAAGAAGCTCTGTCTGCCCGACCAGTACGTGTTCTATCCGGCCCAGTTCTGGCCGCACAAGAACCACCTGCGCCTGGTCGAGGCGTTCGCGCGCATCGCGCCCGACTTCCCCGACTGCCGCCTCGTCCTCACCGGCAAGCAGCGCGACGAATACGAGCGCGTGTTCGCCCGCGTCCGCGAGCTCGGCCTGGCCGGACGCGTGCAGCATCTCGGCTACATCGAGGCATCGGAGCTGTCGGTGGTCTACCAGTGCGCGACCGTCGTCGCGGTGCCGACGCTCTTCGAGAGCATCAGCATTCCCGTGTACGAGGCGTTCTCGATCGGCACCGCGGTGTGCGTCTCGAATGTCGTCGCCCTGCCCGAGCAGGTCGGCGACGCCGGGCTGCTGTTCGACCCGACGTCGGCCGCGGACATGGCATCGGCGATCGGCCGCCTTCTCGGCGATCCGGCGCTGCGCCACACGCTCGTCGAGCGTGGCTTTCGCCGCATGTCCGAGGTGACGCACGCCAGCTACGCCGAGCGCCTGGGCGCGATCGTCGACGCGGTGACGCCATGAAGATCAGCGTCGTCACCGTCACCTGGAACAGCGCCGCGACCGTCGCCGACACGCTGGCGTCGGTCAATGCGCAGACGCATCCCGACGTCGAGCAGATCATCGTCGACGGCGGCTCGACCGATGCCACCCTGGCGATCGTGCAGGCCGAGGGCAAGCGCGTCGCCACCGTCGTCTCCGAGCGCGACAAGGGCATCTACGACGCCATGAACAAGGGACTGAAGCTGGCCTGTGGCGACGTGATCGGCCTGCTCAACTCCGACGACTTCCTCGCCTCGCCCGAGGTCCTCGCGACCATCGCCGAAGCGTTCGCCGATCCCGCGGTCGACGTCGTCTACGGTGACCTCTGCTACGTCCGCCAGAACGACACGTCGCAGATCGTTCGCTACTGGCGCTCCGGGCCGTTCCGCCCGGGCTCGTTCGCGCGCGGCTGGGCGCCTCCGCACCCGACCCTCTACGTCCGGCGCGAGCTCTACGACCGCTTCGGCGGCTTCGACATCGCGTACTCGCTCGCCGCCGATTTCGAGCTCATGGTTCGCCTGCTCGAGGTCCACCGCGTCCGCGCGCGCTACCTGCCGCAGGTGCTCGTGCGCATGCGCATGGGCGGCGCGTCTAACAACAGCCTGCGCAACGTCGTGCGCGGCAACCGCGAGATCTGGCGCGCCCTGCACCATCACGGCCTGGCCGGGCCGATGCTCGGCTGGTTCGTCCACAAGGCGCTCCTGCGCGGCCGACAGTTCCTGTCGCGACCAGCCAAAGGCTGAGCCGCAGCCCCTGTCGATGCGGCGCAACACCCCCTCCGGCCCGTCCGGAGGGGGTGTCCAACCGGGCGACAATCGATCCCGCATGCCTTTTCCTGTCCTGCTGGTCCTCCTGCTGCTCGGCTGCGCAGCGTCGTGGGCACTGACCTCGTCGGTGCGCCGCTACGCCCTGCAGTCCGGCCTCCTCGACCGCCCCAACGCGCGCAGCTCGCACACCGTCGCCACGCCGCGCGGCGGCGGCGTGGCCATCGTCGTCTCGTACTTGGGGCTGGTCGCGGTCCTGCTCGCGACCGGCTCGGTGGATCCGCGCCTGGCCGCGGCCCTGCTCGGCAGCGGCCTGGTGGTCGCCGTGCTGGGCTTCATCGACGACCGCAAGCCGATCCGGGCACGCTGGCGCTTCCTCGGCCACCTGGCGGCCGCCGTCTGGGTCTTGTGGTGGCTCGGCCCGTTGCCGGCGGTGCCGCTCTTCGGCGTCGTCGTCGACCTCGGCATCGGCGCCACGCTGCTGTCGGCGCTCTACCTCGTCTGGTCGATCAACCTCTTCAACTTCATGGACGGGATCGACGGCATCGCCAGCCTCGAGGCGATCGTCGTCTCTCTCGGTGGTGCGCTCGTCTGGTGGCTGACGCAGCCCACGGGCGACTGGCTGCTCGCCGTCGCCTTCGCCGCCTGCGTCGCCGGCTTCCTGATCTGGAACTTCCCGCCGGCGCGCATCTTCATGGGCGACGCGGGCAGCGGCTTTCTCGGCTGCATGATCGGCACGCTCGCGC
>JAYTHL010000150.1:0-5833 GCA_043732605.1 Rhizobacter sp.
CAGGGCGTCAGCTCACTGAAGGTGTTGCAGATGCCGATCACCGGCCGGCCGTCGAACTGGTCGTGCGGCACGCCCTTGCCCTTGACCCAGCTGCGGTAGTTGAAGCCGTCGCGGTCCTGGCGGCCGAACCATTGCTGGCTGCGCATGTCCTTGGCCTCGCGGCGGGGCTTCTTCTTCACGTCACTCATGTCGCCCTCCTTGGGCCTATTCCTTCACCGACCCCGTGAGGCCGGAGACGTAGTACTCGACGAAGAACGAGTAGACGAACGCCACCGGCAACGAGCCGAGCAGCGCGCCGGCCATCAGCGGGCCCCACTGGTAGACGTCGCCCTGCACGAGCTCGGTGACGACACCGACCGGAAGCGTCTTGATCTCCGACGACGAGATGAAGGTGAGCGCGTAGATGAACTCGTTCCACGAGAGCGTGAACGCGAAGATGCCGGCGGAGATCAATCCAGGCACGGCGAGCGGCAGGATGATCTTGGTGAGGATCTGCCAGCGCGTCGCTCCGTCGATCAGCGCGCACTCCTCGAGCTCGAACGGGATCGAGCGGAAGTAGCCCATCAACAGCCACGTGCAGAACGGAATCAGGAAGGTCGGGTAGGTCAGGATCAGCGCCCAGCGCGTATCGAACAGGCCGAGCTGGAAGACGACGTTGGCGAGCGGGATGAAGAGGATCGTCGGCGGCACCAGGTACGCGAGGAAGATCGCCAGGCCGACGCGCTTCGCATGGCGAAACCGCAGCCGCTCGATCGCGTAGGCAGCCATCACCGAAGCGACGAGCGAGGCCGCAGTCGAGACGACCGACACCAGAATCGTGTTCCAGGCCCACTCCGGGAACTGGGTCTCGAAGAGCAGGTGGTGAAAATGGGTCAGCGTCGCGTTCGCGACCCAGAACGGGTTGCCGGTGCGCGAGAGCAGCTCCTGGTCGGGCTTCACAGACGTGATCGCCATCCAGTAGAACGGGAACAGCAGGACGATCAGGAAAACGATGAGCGGCAGGTAGACGACGACGGTCTTCCTCCGTGACGACTCCAGATAGCCCATGCCCGCCGAATCGACGGCTGCGTCCTTGCTCATGAATCCGACCCACCCTGCTGCCACGCGCGGCGCTGCAGGCCGAAGTAGCTGAACATGATGCACGCGAGCAGGAAGGGCACCATCGTGATCGCGATGGCCGCGCCCTCGCCGAGTGCGCCGCCGTTGATAGCGCGCTGGAACGCGAGCGTCGCCATCAGGTGGGTCGCGTTGAGCGGGCCGCCGCGGGTGATGACGTAGATGAGCTGGAAGTCGGTGAAGGTGAACAGCACCGAGAACGTCATGACGACGGCGATGATCGGCGTGAGCAGCGGCAGCGTGACGTGGCGGAACTGCTGCCACGGCGTCGCGCCGTCGATCGCCGACGCCTCGTAGTACGAGGGCGAGATCGTCTGCAGCCCCGCGAGCAGCGTGATCGCGACGAACGGCACGCCGCGCCAGACGTTGGCCGCGATCACCGACCAGCGCGCGTTCCACGGATCGCCGAGGAAATCGATGTAGTGGTCGATCAGGCCCATCTTCATCAGCAGCCAGCTGACGATCGAGAACTGCGAGTCGTAGATCCACCAGAAGGCGATCGCCGACAGGGCCGTCGGCACGATGTAGGGCAGCAGGATGACGGCGCGAAAGAAGGTCTTGAAGCGGATGTTGCGATTGAGCAGGACCGCGAGCCACAAGCCCAGGAAGAACTTGAAGATGCTCGCGACGACCGTGTAGAGCAAGGTGTTGAAGAGCGCAAGCCGGACGACGCTGTCGCCCCAGAGGAACTGGTAGTTCTCCAGCCCGACCCACTCGCCCGCGCGTCCCACCTTGGCGTCGGTGAACCCGAGCCATGTCCCCAAGCCGAGCGGATACGTGAGAAAGACGATGAGCAGCACCGCCGCCGGCAGCATGAACAGCACGCCCAGCGCATTCCGGTTGTTCTGCAATCGCTCAAGAAACGTCATCGCATCCCCGCGCCACGACAACGACGGCCCGCGAACGCGGACCGAGGCCGACTTGAGGGACACGCAAGCGAAGCGACGCGCGATCCCTCGAACGAGGCCGGCGTTTGCGACATCGGACCGGCCTCGCCGGCCCGATGCTCGTCAAACGCGGTAATAGCGTTCGGCCCGCTTTTGCGCCCGCTCCGTCGCTTCCTTCGGCGTCTTCGATCCGCTGACCGCCTCGGCGACCATGTTGACGATGATGAAGTCCGCTGCAGCACCTGCGGACGCGTATCCCAGCTTGCCCGCATACCCGGCAGGCCTCAGGTTCTTGACCGCGTCGCGGTACGGCTCGTTCTTCGGATCCGACGTCCAGATCGCGCTCTTCGCGTAGGCCGCGAGCGGCGGCGCGACGTAGCCCTGCGCGCCCGTCAGCCACGGATCGAACTGCTCCTGCTCCATCATGAACTGCAGGAACATCTTCGATGCCTGCGGGTACTTGGTGTACTTCATGATCATCTGGTTGAAGTACAGGTGCGACTCCGTCGGCACACCGACCGGGCCGACCGGGAAGGACGCGTGCTGGATGTCCTTGGCCATCTCCTGCAGCTTCGGATCGGTCGAGTTCTTCGCCGCGACGTAGATCGAGATGCCGTTGTTGGTGACCGAGATCTGGCCGTCGAGGAAGGCCTTGTTGTTGTTCGGGTCGAGCCACGAGAGCGTCCCCGGGATGAAGTTCGCGTAGAGCTCCTTGCCGTACTCGAGCGCCTTCAGCGTCTCCGGGCTGTCGATGACGACCTTGTTGCTGGTGTCGACGAGCTTGCCGCCGAATGCCCAGACGAGCCAGTTGCACCACAGACCGTCTCCGGTCGCGTTGCCGAGCGCCATGCCGCCGGGCACGCCCTTCTCCTTGACGCCCTTGTACATCCTCAGGAAATCGTCGGTCGTCTTCGGGAAGGTGTCGAAGCCGGCCGACTTGAGCACGCTCTGGCGATACACCATCATCGAGCCGGCGGCGCCGAGCGGCAGCGCGATCCACTTCTTGCCGTCGGGCTTGTTGAACTCCTGGCCCGCCTGATACCAGCCGCCGTACTTCTTGCCGAGATACTCGGCAAGGTCGGTGACGTCGAGGAGCTTGTCGGGATAGAGGTTGGCGTCGTCGTTGGTCGACAGGATGATGTCGGGACCGGCGCCGGTGTTGGCCGCGACCGCGGCTTTGGGCCGCACGTCTTCCCAACCCTCGTTGTCGACGCGCACGGCGATGCCGGTCTTGTCGGTGAACTTCTTGACGTTGACCATGTAGGCGTCGATGTCGCCCTGAACGAAGCGGCTCCAGCGGAGGACGCGCAGGGTGGCGCCCTTCTCGGGCTTGAACGCGAGCGTCTGCGCCGAGACGAGCGGCGACCAGAGTGCACTGCCGGTGCCGACAGCGGCGACCGCGGCAGCGCTGGCAGAGCCTTCGAGGAACTTGCGGCGATTGAAGGGGGGCTGGGTCATCGGGGGTCTCCTGTCTTCGGGTGTGTCGTCGTCGAAAGGGAATCGGGCGCGCGCAACGCTCAGGCGGCGAGTCGCTCGCCGCTCGCGGCGTCGAACAGGTGCGCGCGCGTCAGGTCGGGCATGAGGTGGATCGTCGATCCGGGGGCGAAGTCGTGGCGCTCGCGAAACACCGCCGCCATCTCGGTCGTGCCGTGACGGCACGACACGAAGGTGTCGGCACCGGTCGGCTCGAGGACGACGACGCGCGAGGCGATGCCGCCCTGGCTCGCGAGCTGCAAGTGCTCGGGTCGGGTGCCGAGGACGACCGGTTGGCCGTCGCTGCCCCCGGCGCCGGCGGGCGCGCCGATGTGCGTGCCGTCGTCGAGCTCGAGGCTGGCCGCGCCGCCGCCGCGCCTGAGCGTCGCGGGAACGAAGTTCATCGCGGGCGAGCCGATGAAGCCGGCGACGAAGACGTTCGCCGGATGGTCGTAGAGCTCGAGCGGCGAGCCGACCTGCTCGATCCGGCCATCTTTCATGACGACGATGCGGTCGCCCATCGTCATCGCCTCGATCTGGTCGTGCGTGACGTAGACCGAGGTCGTCTTCAGCCGCTGATGCAGCTCCTTGATCTCGCTGCGCATCGCGACGCGCAGCTTGGCGTCGAGGTTGGACAGCGGCTCGTCGAACAGGAACACCTGCGGATCGCGCACGATCGCTCGGCCCATCGCGACGCGCTGGCGCTGACCGCCCGAGAGCTGGCGCGGATAGCGGTCCATCAACGCCGACAGCGCGAGGATCTCCGCGGCGCGGCCGACCTTCTGCTCGATCGTCGCCTTGTCCTTCTTCGCCAGCATGAGCGAGAAGGCGAGGTTCTCGCGCACCGTCATGTGCGGATAGAGCGCGTAGTTCTGGAACACCATCGCGATGTCGCGCTCCTTCGGCGGCACGTCGTTGACGCGCTTCGCTCCGATGCGGATCTCGCCCGAGCTGATCTCCTCGAGGCCGGCGATCATTCTGAGGAGCGTCGACTTGCCGCAGCCCGACGGGCCGACCAGCACCGTGAACGAGCCGTCGGCGATGTCGATGTCGACGCCATGCAGCACGGCGGTCTCGCCGAAGCTCTTCTTCACCGACTGGATCGTGACGCTGGCCATGGGATCGTCTGCATGCGCGGCAGGCCCGCGACGGAGGAAGTATCGACAAGCGCGTCCGGCCCCGCCATGAGGGCAAACCGGTAGACGTGGGCAAGGGGCGATTCGTATGATGACCGGATCACCATGTTTTATCGCGACAGCGCCGCTTCCCTTCGCGCCCCGGCCGGCGCCGCCGACGTCTTCCCGCTGGTCGCCGAGCGCCTGTCCGATCGCCTCGCAGCCCGCCTCGGCGGCCAGATCGACGCCGGCGCGCTGCGACCGGGCGATCGCCTGCCGACCGAACAGCGCCTCGCCGAGGCGCACGGCGTCTCGCGCACGGTCGTGCGCGAGGCCGTGCACCAACTGCGCTCGCGCGGCCTCGTGCGCTCGCGCCAGGGCTCGGGCGTGTTCGTCACCGCCGCGCCGGCAGGTGAAGCCCTGACGCTCGATCTCGCCCTGATCGGCTCGCTCGACGACGTGCTGCGCGTGCGCGAGGTGCGTCGCGCGCTCGAGGCCGAGTCTGCAGCGCTGGCCGCCGAGCGCGCGACCCGGTCGCAGGTCGCCGGCCTGCGCAAGGCGCTCAAGGCGATCGACCGCAGCAGCGCCGAGAATCGCGACGGCGTCGAGGAAGACCTTGCCTTTCACCGCCTGCTCGCCGAGGCCGCGGGCAATCCGCACTTCGCGCGCATGCTCGAGTTCCTCGGGCAGTACACCCAGGAAGCGATGCGCGTCACGCGCCGCAACGACGCGACCCGCGCCGACTTCGTCGAGGCGGTGCGTGTCGAGCATGCCGCGATCGTCGAGGCCATCGCCGCCGGCGACTCGGCGCTGGCGCGGCGCCGCGCCGTCCAGCACATGCGCGGCGGCGACCGGCGCATGCGCCATGCCGAACCGATCGTCACCCTCAAGAGGAGCACCCGCCGATGAAGATCCTGATCACCGGCGGGGGCGGCTTCGTCGGCTCGCGCCTGGCCACCGCCCTGCTCGCCCGCGGCCGCCTCGGCGGCGCCGCGATCGAGCGCATCGTCCTCGCCGACCAGGTCGCGCCGCGCCCCGCGCTCACGAGCGACCGGCGCGTCGAGACGCGCGTCGGCCCGCTGCTGGCGCAATGCGAGGTGCTCGGTAAGGAAGGCTTCGACGGCGTGTTCCACCTCGCCTCGGCCGTCTCGGGCGAATGCGAGGCCGACTTCGATCTCGGCCTGCGCTCCAACATCGACACGACGCGCGCCCTGCTCGACGCGCTGCGCGCGGCGACGGGCC
>JAYTHL010000151.1:0-1669 GCA_043732605.1 Rhizobacter sp.
CGGCACTCGCGGTTGCACGGCAGCGTGTCGCGATCAGATGATGCGTCGCACGTTGCACCTCTTTCGCCGTGCCGTGATCCAGATCAACGACTGCCACGCGCCGACGCCTAAAGTAAAACGTGGTTTGCCTGTCGACCCGTCGACACCGCTGCGAGCCACGTCCATACAACCGACTGAAAGGAATGTCATCGTGAAAACAGATGCTGATCTGAAAAAAGACGTCACCGCGGAACTGGCCTGGGATCCGGCAGTCAAGGCCACGGCCATCGGCGTGGCGGTGAAGGACGGCGTGGTAACGCTGACCGGCCACCTGGAGACATTTGCCGAGAAGCACGCCGCCGCGCGCGCGCTGCGGCGAGTGGCTGGCGTGAAAGCGATTGCGCTTGAACTCGATGTGAAGCTCTCGCCCGACCACAAGCGCAGCGATACCGACATCGCCGCCGGGGCCGAGGAGGCGCTGAAGTGGAACACGCTGGTACCGCTGGAGGGGATCCGGCTGACGGTCGATCATGGCTGGGTCACGTTGCAGGGCGAAGTCGAATGGGACTACCAAAGGCGCAACACCGAGAAGGTAATTCGCCCGCTGATGGGCGTGGTGGGCATCAGCAACGAAATCGCGTTGCGCGCCAAGCCCAAAGCCACCGACGTGTCACGCAAGATCGAGGAGGCGCTGACGCGCCAGGCGCTGAGCGAGGCCAAGCAGATCCGTGTCGCTGTCGACGGCACGACGGTGACCCTGAGTGGCACGGTGCATTCGTGGCATGAGCGCGACGCGGTGCAAGGCGTGGCCTGGACGGCCCCCGGGGTGCACGCCGTCATCAACGAGCTGCGCGTGGGTTGAGGCCGCAAGCTCTGCGGGCGGGGTAGCGGCCATCGCGTGCCGTCGCGTCGCTGGTGTTGCCCGGATTGGGCAACGTGTTCCAGCCGACGACGGCACCGATCTGCTTCAACGCCTGCGCGGCACGGTCCAGCGGATCACAGCGCGCTTGATGGCCGTCAATCCCCCGGCGAACACTCCGCGTACGCTCGCTTCAAAGCGCGGCGATTCGCGCGCCTGCCGAAGTTTTCCCGTGAACAAGGACAGGAGTTCGACACCATGACTGCCAAGCAGCTTCTCTACCGCGAAGACGCACGCGACAAGATCCGCCGCGGCGTCGACGCGCTGGCCAATGCGGTGAAAGTCACGCTCGGCCCACGCGGGCGCACCGTGATCATCGAACTTGAGTTCGGCCCGCCGCAGATCGTCAACTCGGGAGTCGTCGTCGCCCGCGCGATCGAGCTCGAGGACCGCTTTGAGAACATGGGTGCGCAGTTGCTGCGCGAGGTGGCGGCCCGCACCAGCGAGATGGCGGGCGACGGCACCACCACCGCCACCGTGCTCGCCCATTCGATGATCCAAGAGGGTCTGAAATACCTCGCGGCGGGCATGAATCCCATGGACCTGAAACGTGGCATCGACCTCGCCGTCGAGTCGGTGGTGCGGGAGCTGAAAACCATCGCCCAGCCTTGCAACTCCTCACAGGAGATCGCGCACGTGGCGGCGATCTCGGCCAACAACGACAGCTCGATCGGCGAGCTCATCGCCCGCGCGATGGACAAGGTCGGCCGCGAAGGCGTGGTCTCGATCGAGGACGGCTCGGGTCTCGTCAGCGAGCTCGAGGTCGTCGAA
>JAYTHL010000152.1:0-1668 GCA_043732605.1 Rhizobacter sp.
TTCGAGCGCTGGTACCGCGACGAGGTCAAGCGCCAGCCCAGGCTGCTGATGCTCACGCGCGACGAGTTGATGCGCCACGAGGCGGCCGGGATCACGACCGCGGCGTTCCCGAAGATCGTGCGCCTCGGCGGGGTCGACTGCCCTGCGACCTACCTGCACGAGCCCGGCCACGCGCACGACGGCATCACCGTCACGGTGCCGATCTTCGCCCTCAACCCGGCGAACGAGGACCGTTGCGAGTGGCTCGTGCCCGGCATGCTGAAGGACAAGCTCGTCGCCCTCGTCAAGACCTTGCCGCAGCGGCCGCGCTCGCGCCTCGTGCCGCTGCCCGAGTACGCCGCCGAGTTCATCGCCGACGTCGAGTTCGGCGATGGCAGCCTCGTCGATGCGCTCGCCGCCCACGCCGCGAAGCGCACCGGCCTGCCGCTGCGCCGTGCCGACTTCAAGCACGAGCAGCTCGCGCCCCATCTGCTGATGAACCTGCGCGTCGTCGACGAGCACGGCCGCCAGCTCGGCGAGTCGCGCCGGCTCGGCGAGCTGAAGGCGAACCTGGGTGCGCAGGCGCGGTCGGCGTTCCAGGCGCTGGCGGCTCTGCGTGTCGCGCCAGCCGAGGCGGTCGCTCCTGCGCCGTCGGCGCCGCAGGCGAGGTCGAGCGCGTCGCAACCCCCGCCGGCCGTCCTCGAGTCGACGTCCGCGCGATACACGACGTGGACCTTCGGCGATCTGCCCGAGCTGCTGGAGGTGAAGAAGGGCGGGCAGACGCTGATCGGCTATCCAGCCGTGATCGACGAGGGCACACATGTGGAGATCGAGGTCTTCGACGAGCCCGACGCGGCGGCGACAAGGCATCGCGCCGGTCTGCGTCGCCTGGTCGCCTTGCAGATCCGCGATGCGCTCAGGTCGGTCGAGAAGAACCTCGCTGGCGAGGTGCAGCGATTGGCGGTCGCGTATCTCCCGCTCGGCACCGTCGAGGAGCTGCGCGCGCAGATCATCGAGGTCGCGCTCGACCGTGCGTTCCTCGCCGAGCCGCTGCCCGCCGACGCGGCCTCGTTCGCGCGTCGCGTCGACGAAGGTCGCGGCCGGCTGACGTTGATCGCGCAGGAGGTGACGCGGCTCGCGGGCGCGGTGCTCGCCGATCTCGCCGCCGCGCAGAAGAAGCTCAGGGACGCGCGCGCGCCGAAGGATGTCGCCGACGACGTCGCCGCCCAGCTCGAGCGGCTCGTGCCGAAGCGCTTCGTCGCCGAGACGCCGTGGGAGCGGCTGGCGCACCTGCCGCGCTACCTCAAGGCGATCACGATGCGGCTCGACAAGCTGCGCGCCGATCCGGCACGCGACGCATCGCGCCTGGCCGAGCTGCGTCCGCTCGAGCAGCGCTACCTGAGGAAGCTCGCCGAGCGCCGCGGTGCCCGCGACGCCCGGCTCGACGAGTTCCGCTGGTGGATCGAGGAGCTGCGGGTCGGCCTGTTCGCGCAGGAGCTGAAGACCCCGCAGCCCGTCAGCGCCAAGCGTTTGGACAAAATCTGGGCCCAGGCCTTCGCCTGACCGATCGCCGACGACACTGCGAACGCGAGACCAAGACGCCCATGCCGACCCCGAGCTTCCTGAAGCGCTTCGAGAAGAAGCCTGCCGTCGACTGGGCCGTCGTGCCGTCGTCGACACGCGAGATCG
>JAYTHL010000153.1:0-5820 GCA_043732605.1 Rhizobacter sp.
ATCCCGGAGCTGATCCGCAACGGCGTCGACGGCCTGCTCGTCGCACCGTCCGATCTCGACGGCCTGGTCGATGCGCTGAAGGCGCTGATCGACGACCCCGATTTGTGCCGTCGCCTCGGCGCGAGCGGGCGGCAGCGCGTGATCGAGCACTACGACCTCGTGGCCAACGTCGAGCGTCTCGCGCAGCAGTTCAGGACGCGGGTCGCGGCCAGCGGCGGGTAAGGTCTTTCGCGTGGGCAGGGCGCCACACCGCTTCTCCCCAACGGTGCCGGGGACGCAGACCAATCGCTAAACTGCGTCGGCCATGACCACCCGCACCGCCTCGCGCCGTCCCACGACGATCACCGTCCATCAGGCCTCGCGCGTCCTCGAGGTCGGGTTCGACGACGGCAAGAGCTTTCGCATCCCGTTCGAGTTGATGCGCGTCTATTCGCCGTCGGCCGAAGTGCAGGGCCACGGCCCGGGCCAGGAAGTGCTGCAGACCGGCAAGCGCGACGTCGACGTGACCGCGCTCGAGCCGATCGGCAACTACGCCGTCCTGCCGCGCTTTTCCGACGGCCACGAGACCGGCATATTCACGTGGGACTACCTCTACTTCCTTGGCTCGACGCAGGACGACCTGTGGCGCCAGTACGAGGAGCGGATCGCGAAGGCCGGTGCCAGCCGCGACGTCGCGACCCCGATCGCGGCGGGTTCGGCGCCGTCCTGCGGTCACCACCACTGACATGACGCGGCGATGAGCGAGACCCACTTCGGCTATCGCAGTGTCGACGAGACGACGAAGGCCGATGCCGTGCGCGGCGTCTTCGATTCGGTGGCGCCGAAGTACGACGTGATGAATGACCTGATGTCGATGGGCCTGCATCGCGTCTGGAAGGCCTACGCCGTCGCCGTCGCCGGCGCGCGACCCGGCGACAAGGTGCTCGACATCGCCGGCGGCACCGGCGACCTGGCGCGCGCCTTCGTCAAGCCGGTCGGCGCGTCGGGCACTGTCGTGCTCACCGACATCAACGAGGCGATGCTGAAGCAGGGCCGCGATCGCCTGCTCGATCAGGGCATCGTCCTGCCGACCACCTTGTGCGATGCCGAGGCGCTGCCGTTCGCGACCGGCAGCTTCGACCTCGTCAGCGTCGCCTTCGGCCTGCGCAACATGACGCACAAGGAGAAGGCGCTGGCCGAGATGGCGCGCGTGCTGCGCGTCGGCGGCCGCTTGCTGGTGCTCGAGTTCTCGAGGGTCGCCGCGCCCTTGTCCAAGGCCTACGACTGGTACTCGTTCAAGATCCTGCCGAAGATCGGCGCGTGGGTCGCCGGCGACGGCGAGAGCTACCGGTACCTCGCCGAGTCGATCCGCATCCATCCCGACCAGGAGACGCTGAAGGCGATGATGAAGACGGCCGGCTTCGGCCACGTCGATGTCCACAACCTGAGCGCGGGCGTCGTCGCGCTGCACGTGGGAATCAAGTGCTGACGACGCTGCACAACCAGGCCCGGCGCCTGCCGCGCGGCTGGCGCCAGACCGTTTCGTTCGGCCTCGGCGTGCCGTTGCTGCTCGGCAGCACGCCGGCCGCGGCCGCCGGCTCGGGCGGCCTCGTGCTCGGCGGCCTCGCGCCGTGGATCGGCCTGCTCGCCGCGCTGTGGGCGCTGCTCGCGCCGCGCCATCCCGCTGATCTCACCGGCGCGGCCACGGTCGCGGCCTTCGGTGCGATCGTCCTGACGAGCGCGGTCTGGAGCTGGCGTCGCCAGCGCGCCCGTCGCAGCGCCGACGTACGCGGTCGCCCCGGCGGCGCGCTCGTCTCCCGCCGTGCCGTGGGCGGCGCGCTGGCGACCGTCGTGCCGGCCGGCCTCGACGGCGCCGAAGTCCTCGAAGTCGCGCGCTCGCGCTTCCTGCGCCTGCAAGCGGCGTGGGACGCCGGCGACGTGCAGGCGCTCGGCTATCTCACGACACCCGACATGCTGCGCGAGCTGCTGCCGATGCTCACCGCGCGCACGGCAGGCGCGAGCCGCACCGACGTCATCACCTTGCACGCCGAGCTCGTCGGGCTCGAGGAGCTCGGTGCCGCGTATCTCGCGAGCGTCGAGTTCTCCGGGCTGATCCGCGAATCGGCGGAGCAGGGCGCCGTGCCGTTCCGCGAGCTCTGGATGCTCGCCTGCGAGAAGGACGGCTCGCCGTCGTGGCGCCTCGCGCGCCAGCAGGCGCTGTTCTAGACGTTCAGCAAGCGAAGCCGTTCGGATTCGCCGTCTGCCAGCGCCAGGTGTCGGCGCACATCGCGTCGAGTTCGCGCTTCGCGGTCCAACCCAGGAGCTGTTCGGCGAGCGCCACGTCGGCATAACAGGCGGCGATGTCGCCCGGGCGGCGCTCCACGATGTCGTAGGGCACCGGCCGGCCGCTGGCGCGCTCGAACGCCTGCACCAGCTCGAGCACGCTGCTGCCGCGGCCGGTGCCGAGGTTGACGGTGAGCGAGTCGCTTCCGCCGAGCAGGCGCCGCAGCGCCGCGACGTGGCCTTCGGCGAGATCGACGACGTGCAGGTAGTCGCGCACGCCGGTGCCGTCGGCGGTCGGATAGTCGGCGCCGAAGACCTGCAGGCGCGCGCGCTTGCCGACTGCGACCTGGGCGACGTAGGGCATGAGGTTGTTCGGCGTGCCGCGCGGGTCCTCGCCGATCGTGCCGCTCTCGTGCGCGCCGACCGGGTTGAAGTAGCGCAGCAGCGCGATGCGCCACGCCGGATCCGAGCGCTCGACGTCGCGCAGGATGCTCTCGCTCATCAGCTTGGTCGCGCCGTATGGGTTGGTCGTCGACAGCGGCGCGCTTTCGAGGATCGGCAGCTGCTGCGGATCGCCGTAGACGGTGGCGCTCGAGCTGAAGACGAAGGTCTTGCAGCCGTGGTCGCGCATCGCCTCGGCGAGCGCGACGAGGCCGCCGACGTTGACGCCGTAGTAGAGCAGCGGCTGGGCGACGCTCTCACCGACCGCCTTCTTGGCCGCGAAGTGGACGACAGCCTCGATCTCGCCGCCGGCGAAGACCCCGTCGAGCGCGGCGCGGTCGCGCACGTCGGCGCGGGTGAAGCGCGAGACGTCGGCGCCGAGGGCTGCCAGCCGCTTCAGCACCTCGGACGAACTGTTCGAGAAGTCGTCGAGGCCGGCGACCCGGTAGCCGGCCGCTTCGAGCGCGAGCCAGGTGTGCGATGCGATGTAGCCGGTCGCGCCGGTGAGCAGGATCATGAGCCGGATTCTCCGGCATGCCGCACGCTCCCTCGTCACCGCTGCCTACAATCGGCCATGCTCGAATCGCTCAAGGCGCTGGCGGAGCGCTCGGTGATGGAGCGCATCGTGCTCCTCGTCAATCACGTGATCTCGGCCGAGCCGGCCGCGCTCGAGCGGCTGCGTCCGCACGAGACGCGCACCGTGCAGTTCGAGCTCTCCGGCTGGCCGAAGCTCTTGCCCGCGCCGGGACCGTTCGCCTTTCGCGTCACGCCCGCAGGGCTGCTCGAATGGCTTGCGGAGGCGCCCGAGCTGCCGGCCGATCTGCGTGTCGCCGTCGCCGCCGGCAATCCGGCGCTGGCGCTGACCCGGCTCGTCGCCGGCGAGCGTCCGGCGGTCACGATCTCGGGCGACGCCGCGTTCGCGAGCGATCTCGACTGGCTCATCGACAACCTGCGCTGGGACCTGCAGGACGACCTCGCGAAGATCGTCGGCGACGCGCCGGCGCGCCAGCTCGGCAAGATCGGCGGCTGGTTCGCCGGTGCGCTGCGCGAAGGCGCGAAGACGCTGCGCGACCTGGCCGCGCGCGCGCCCGGCTCGACTCCGGCCCCGCCGACGGGGCCCTAGTCGCTGATGAGGCATCTCGCCCGGCTCGTCGTCATCTGCGTCACGGTTCTTCGCTACGGGCTCGACGAGCTGGCGCTGTCGAGCTTTCGCCAGCCGTGGGTGCGACTGCTGGTCCGCGTCATCACGGTCGGCCGCACGCTCGACGCACCGCGCGGCGAGCGCCTGCGCATGGGGCTCGAGCGGCTCGGGCCGATCTTCGTCAAGTTCGGCCAGGTGCTCTCGACCCGGCGCGATCTGCTGCCCGCCGACATCGCCGACGAGCTCGCGCGGCTGCAGGACCGCGTGCCGCCGTTTCCGGACGCCGTCGCGCGCGCGACCGTCGAGAAGGCCTTCGGCAAGCCGCTCGACGCCGTGTTTGCCAGCTTCGACGCCGCGCCGGTGGCGAGCGCGTCGATCGCGCAGGTCCACTTCGCGGTGCTGAAGGACGGCCGCGAGGTCGCGGTCAAGGTGCTGCGGCCCGGCATGCTCGCGGCCATCGACGACGACGTCGAGGTCATGCGCCAGGTCGCGCGCGCGGTCGAGCGCTGGTCGGCGGACGGCCGCCGGCTGAAGCCGCGCCAGGTCGTCGCCGAGTTCGACAACTATCTCCACGACGAGCTCGATCTCGTCCGCGAGGCCGCGAACGCAGCGCAGTTGCGCCGCAACATGCAGGGCCTCGACCTGGTGCTGGTGCCGGAGATGGTGTGGGAGCTGTGCCGGCAGGACGTGATCGTCATGGAGCGCATGCACGGCGTGCCGATCAGCCAGGTGCAGCGCCTGCGCGATGCCGGCGTCGACATCAAGAAGCTGGCCCGCGACGGCGTCACGATCTTCTTCACGCAGGTCTTCCGCGACGGCTTCTTCCACGCCGACATGCATCCCGGGAACATCCAGGTGTCGATCGCGCCCGAGACCTTCGGCCGCTACATCTCGCTCGACTTCGGCATCGTCGGCACGCTGACGGAAGTCGACAAGGACTACCTCGCGCAGAACTTCATCGCCTTCTTCCACCGCGACTACAAGCGCGTCGCCGAACTCCACGTCGAGAGCGGCTGGGTGCCGCCGGCGACCCGCATCGACGAACTCGAGGGCGCGATCCGTGCCGTCTGCGAGCCGCAGTTCGACCGGCCGCTGAAGGACATCTCGCTCGGCCAGGTGCTGCTGCGGCTGTTTCAGACCTCGCGGCGGTTCAACGTCGAGATCCAGCCGCAGCTCGTGCTGCTGCAGAAGACACTGCTGAACATCGAAGGTCTCGGCCGCGATCTCGACCCGGAGCTCGACCTCTGGAGCACCGCCAGGCCTTTCCTCGAGCGCTGGATGGACGAGCAGATCGGCTGGCGCGGCTTCGTCGAGCAGGTGAAGAAGGAAGCGCCGCGCTATGTCCACCTGTTGCCGCAGCTGCCGCGCCTGATCCACGCCGCGCTGCAGCCGCAGTCGCAGGCGAGCCAGCGCGTGCTGGAGAGCCTGCTCGTCGAGCAGCGCCGCACCAACCGGCTGCTCTCGGCCGTGATCTACACGGCACTCGGCTTCCTGCTTGGCCTGGTGGCGATGCAGCTCGTGCTGCGTCTGCACTGACGCCCGCCCGCGGCCGCCGGGGATCGATCGCGCTCGGGACGGGCGCGAGATTTATAATGTCGGGTTGTCTTTTTCGAGGTCACGATGCCGATCTACGCCTACCGCTGCACGACCTGCGGAAACGCCCAGGACATGCTGCGGAAGATTTCCGACCCGCCGCTGACGGTGTGCCCGGCGTGCGGCGCAGCCACGTTCGTCAAGCAGGTGACGGCCGCGGGCTTTCAGCTCAAGGGCTCGGGCTGGTACGTGACCGACTTCCGCGACGACAAGAAGCAGGGCAAGAGCGGCGACGGCACGAAGGGCGAGAAGTCGTCGGGCGCCGGCGAGAGCACGCCGGCGACCGGCGACACCGCGAAGTCCTCCGACGCGTCGAGCGCGGCGCCTGCAGCGGCCGCCGCGGCCACGCCGGCGGCCGCTCCCGCGCCAGCCGCCGCACCGGC
>JAYTHL010000154.1:0-1666 GCA_043732605.1 Rhizobacter sp.
TCGAGTGTAGGGGGAGGTATTGCGCTGCACAAAGAATTGCGCGCCCCTTGGTCGAGGGGGTTGCCAACAGCGCGGCGATACCATGCGCGAGCCGACCTCCTGGCGGCACTTGCGAGCTGCCGATGACCTCCGACGCCGTCCTCCAGATCGAGCCCCTCGGCTTTCCGTGGGAGACGATCGATCCGTTCCTCTTCTGCGTGTATCACGACGATGCCTATCCGAAAGGCAATGGCGCGTTCGGTCCGGCGGCCTCGCTCGCCGGCCGCCAGATGGGGTCCGACTTCGCCGGCAAGGACGGCTGGCGGATGTACCACGGCATGACCGTGCCGGGCTTTCCATCCCATCCGCACCGCGGCTTCGAGACCGTGACGATCGTGCGCAAGGGCCTCACCGACCACTCCGATTCGCTCGGCGCCGCGGCACGCTTCGGCGGCGGCGACGTGCAGTGGCTCACCGCCGGACGCGGCATCGTCCACGCCGAGATGTTCCCGCTTCTGGACGAGGCCGGGTCGAACCCGCTCGAGCTGTTCCAGATCTGGCTCAACCTGCCGGCCAGGAGCAAGATGGCCGATCCGCATTTCACGATGTTCTGGTCGCAAGACATCCCGCATGTGAAGAGCGTCGATGCGGAGGGCCGCGAGAGCATCGTCTCGTGCATCGCCGGCCGGCTCTCGGCCGACCCGGCGACGAGCCCGCTGCCTCCGCCGCCCGATTCGTGGGCGTCGCAGCCAGAATCGGACCTGGCGATCTGGACGCTGAAGCTCGCGCGCGGCGCGCGCACGACGCTGCCGCCGGCGACGGGCCGCGACACGCGCAGGAAGCTCTACTTCTTCAAGGGCGCGAACGTCTCGGTCGACGGCCGGCGCGTCGCCGATCGCGCCGCGATCGAGCTGCGCGCCGACCGGGCGGTCGAGATCGTCAACGGCGACACCGAGTCCGAGTTGCTGATGCTGCAGGGCCGGCCGATCGGCGAGGCAGTCGCCCAGTACGGCCCGTTCGTGATGAACACCGAGCAGGAGCTGCGCCAGGCGTTCGCCGACTACGAGCGCACGAAGTTCGGCGGCTGGCCGTGGCCGGACGCGGCGCCGGTGCACGGCGCGGATCCAGTCCGCTTCGCGCGCCACGCGGACGGCCGCGTCGAGCGGCGCGACAAGCGCTGAGCGCCCGCGCAGCCGTCGTCAGCGGACGTCGGCCTGCGCTCGCCGGCGCAGAAGCTCCACCACCGCGCTCGCCAGCGTCTGCAGCTGCGTGACCTGGTCGACCGAGATCGTGCGCGGTCGCATGTCGTAGGCGCAGAGCGTGCCGACGGTCTGGCCGCTCACGACCAGTCGCGCCGCCGCGTAGAAACGGACGAAGGGCTCGCCCGCGACCAGCGGATGGTCGCGAAAGCGCGCGTCCAGCGTCGTGTCCTCGACGACGATGGTGTCGGCGTCGGAATCGAAGAATGCTTCGCAGAACGAGGTGGCGGCCGGTGATTCACTCATCGGCAGCCCGACGCACGACTTGAACCAGTCGCGACGCTCGTCGAGCAGGTTGACGATCGCGATCGGCACATCGAGGCTGGTCGCGAGCAGGGTCGTGATCTCGTCGTAGTCGCGCTCGGGCGACGAGTCTAGGATCAGCAGGCGCCGCAGCTCGGCCAGGCGCGTGGGGTCGTGTCGCATCG
>JAYTHL010000155.1:0-5802 GCA_043732605.1 Rhizobacter sp.
CTGCGCGACCGCACGATGCTGGAGCTGATGTACGCGAGCGGGCTGCGGGTGAGCGAACTGGTGGGGCTGAAGACTTTCAACCTCGGCATGAACGAAGGCGTGCTGCGGGTGCTGGGCAAAGGCAGCAAGGAAAGGCTGGTGCCGTTCGGCGAGATCGCCGCCGACTGGATCACGCGCTACCTGGCCGAGGCCCGCAACGCCATCCTGGCCGGCCAGCAGACCGACGACCTCTTCGTCACCTCACGCGGACACGGAATGTCGCGCGTGATGTTCTGGATGATCGTCAGGAAGCATGCCGTGGCCGCCGGCATCACGGCGCCGACCTGCGGGCGGTGCAGATGCTGCTCGGGCATGCCGACATTTCCACGACCACCATCTACACCCACGTCGCGCGCGAGCGGCTGAAGCAGCTGCACGCTCTGCACCATCCGCGCGGCTGAGCCACCGCGTCGCTCGTCGAGCTCTCAACGCGCGCCGGCGGCCGCGAGCATCGACGCCATCTCGCCGTAGCCGCGTGCGCGGGCGAGTTGCAGCGGGGTCTTGCCGTCGCGGTCGGCGAGCTGCGTGTTCGCGCCGGCCTCGAGCAGCGCGGCCAGCGTCGACCGGTGCCGTGCGCCGCCATCGCCGAGGACGACGGCCTCGATCGTCGCCGTCCAGTGCAGGTTGTTGACGTGGTCGAGCGGCGCGCCGGCCGCGATCAGCTGGCGCACGACGCCGTCGTGGCCGAGATGGGCGGCGGCGATCAGCGCCGTGCCGTCATAGTGGCTGGTGATCAGGCTGGAGCTCGCGCCCGCGGCGAGCAGGGTGCGCAGCGTCTCTTCGTCGTCGGCGACGGCGGCGATGGTCACCGCATCGTAGCGGTCGTCGTCGAGCGCGCCGGTGGACGCTCCGGCGCGGATGAGCGCCCGCGCTGCGTCGCGCTGGCGGGCGAAGGCGGCGACGTGCAGCGGCGTGCGGCCGTGACCGTCGCGCGCATCGATCGCTGCCTTCGGCGAGCTCGTCGCGAGACGCTCGATCGTCGCCGTGTCGCCGCGCTGCGCCGCGGCGTGCAGGCCGGCGTAGGTCGCGATCTCGTTCGGCGACGGCGCGATCTGGGCGTGCGCCGCGGCGACGGCGACGCCACCGAGCAGCGCTGCGAACGCCAGCGCGCGGACCGCCCGATGGCTGCGCGCCGCCATCCGTGTGTTCAAGCCGCGACGAGCGCAATCGTCGCGATCCGCTGCTTCCACTCTGCAGGTCCGGTCTCGTGGACCGACGTGCCGCTCGAGTCGACCGCCACCGTCACCGGCATGTCCTTGACGTCGAATTCGTAGATCGCCTCCATGCCGAGGTCGGCGAAGCCGACCACCCTGGACTGCTTGATCGCCTTCGAGACCAGATAGGCTGCGCCGCCGACGCCCATCAGGTACGCGCTCCTGTGCTTCTTGATCGCCTCGATCGCGACCGGACCGCGTTCTGCCTTGCCGATCATCGCGATCAGTCCGGTCTGGGCCAGCATCATCTCAGTGAACTTGTCCATCCGCGTCGCCGTCGTCGGGCCGGCGGGGCCGACGACCTCGTCGCGCACCGGGTCGACCGGGCCGACGTAGTAGATGACGCGGTTGGTGAAGTCCACCGGCAGTGGCGCGCGCTTCGCGAGCATGTCCTGGATCCGCGTGTGCGCGGCGTCGCGGCCGGTGAGCATCTTGCCGGAGAGCAGCAGCCGCTCGCCCGGCTTCCAGGCCGCGACCTGCTCTTTCGTGAGCGTGTCGAGGTTCACCTGCGTCGACTTGTTGTAGTCGGGCGCCCAATGCACGTCGGGCCAGAGATCGAGGCTCGGCGGCTCGAGGTAGGCCGGGCCGGAGCCGTCGAGGACGAAGTGCGCGTGGCGCGTGGCGGCGCAGTTCGGGATCATCGCGACCGGCTTGCTCGCGGCGTGCGTCGGCGCCATCGCGATCTTGACGTCGAGCACGGTCGAGAGGCCGCCCAGACCCTGAGCGCCGATGCCGAGCGCGTTGACCTTGTCGAACAGCTCGATGCGCAGCGCCTCGGTCTTGTTCTGCGGCCCGCGCTGCTTCAGATCGAACATGTCGATGTCTTCCATCAGGCTGGTCTTGGCGAGCAGCATCGCCTTCTCGGCCGTGCCGCCGATGCCGATGCCGAGCATGCCCGGCGGGCACCAGCCCGCGCCCATCGTCGGCACCGTCTTCAGCACCCAGTCGACCAGGCTGTCGCTCGGATTCATCATCGTGAACTTCGACTTGTTCTCGCTGCCGCCACCCTTGGCCGCGACCATCACGTCGATCGTGTTGCCCGGCACCAGCGTCATGTGGACGACCGCCGGCGTGTTGTCCTTCGTGTTCTTGCGCTCGAAGTGCGGGTCGCCGACGATCGACGCGCGCAACGGGTTGTCGGGATCGAGGTAGCCCTTCCTCACGCCGTCGTTGACGGCATCCTCGACGCTTGCCGGGAAGTCGGGGAAGCGCACGTCCATGCCGATCTTGAGGAAGACGTTGACGATGCCCGTGTCCTGGCAGATCGGGCGACGGCCTTCGGCGCACATCTTCGAGTTGGTGAGGATCTGCGCGATCGCGTCCTTCGCCGCCGGGCCCTGCTCGAGCTCGTAGGCGCGGGCGAGGTGGGCGATGTAGTCGGCCGGGTGATAGAAGCTGATGTACTGCAGCGCCGCGGCGATGCTGTCCCTGAAGTCGGCGTGGCGGATCGTGGTCATGGAAGGCTCGGGTACTCTCGAAGCCTTCGAGTTTACGAAACGGCGCCGCCGTACTGCCTGTGCTCCCACGACTGAAAAGCTTCATCGCGTCGGAGTCGGCGGGCGGCATCGCCCTGGCGCTGACCGCGCTCGTGGCGATCGTCGTCGCCAACTCGCCGCTCGCGGCGAGCTACCGCGAGCTCGTGTCGCTGCGCGGCGAGTTGCGCATCGCCGATCCGTGGCTGGTGCTTTCGAAGCCGCTCTCGGTCTGGGTCAACGACCTCTGGATGGCGGTCTTCTTCTTCCTCGTCGGCCTCGAGATCAAGCGTGAGATTCTCGTCGGCGAGCTCTCCTCGCTGCGTCAGGCGACGCTGCCTGCGGCGGCGGCCGTCGGCGGGATGATCGTGCCGGCGCTGATCTACGTCGCGCTCAACCGCAGTGACGCGGTGGCGGGTCGTGGCTGGGCGATCCCGATGGCCACCGACATCGCCTTCGCGCTCGGCGTCGTCGCCGTGCTCGGCTCGCGCGTGCCGGCATCGCTCAAGGTCTTTCTCACGGCGGTGGCGATCATCGACGACCTCGGCGCGATCGCGGTGATCGGCCTGTTCTACACCGACCAGTTGTCGCTGCCGATGCTCGCGGCGGCCGGCGCGGGCAATGCGGTGCTGTTCGCGCTCAACCGCGCGCGCGTGATGTCGATCGGGCCGTACGTGATCGTCGGCCTCGTCGTCTGGGTCTGCGTTTTGAAGTCGGGCGTGCACGCGACTCTCGCCGGCGTCGTCACCGCGCTAGCGATCCCGATCGCCGACGGCAAGGGCGGGTCGCCGCTCGAGACCGCCGAGCACGCGCTCCATCCGTGGGTCGCGTTCCTGATCCTGCCGACCTTCGCCTTCGTCAACGCCGGCGTGAGCCTCGCGGGCGTCGACGCCAAGGCGATGATGCACGGCGTGCCGCTCGGCATTGCCGCAGGCCTGGTCGCGGGCAAGGCGATCGGCGTCTTCGGCGCGTCGTGGCTGCTCGTGCGCTTCGCAGGCGCGCGCTTGCCCGAGGGGGCGGGCTGGCGCCAGTTCTTCGCCGTCGCGGTGCTCTGCGGCATCGGCTTCACGATGAGCCTGTTCATCGGCGGTCTCGCGTTCGAGGGCCAGGACGCGGCCTACGACACCCGGGTCAAGCTCGGCGTCATCGCCGGCTCGCTGATCTCCGCCGTGCTCGGCGTCGCGCTGCTGCTGATCGGGGCGAGCCCTATACCCCGTCCGCGGGCGGATGACGACGGTGTGCCCCCGCCTCCGTCGTATTGAGCAGCCGGTCGGTGTAGGCGATCGCGATCGCCGAGAGCAGGAAGGCGACGTGGATGATCGTCTGCCACATCATCACCAGGACCGGCGTGTTCTCGGCGTTGATGAAGGTCTTCAGCAGGTGGATCGAGCTGATGCCGATGATCGCCGTGCCGAGCTTGACCTTGAGCACCGATGCGTTGACGTGCGAGAGCCACTCGGGCTCGTCGCGGTGGCCCTCGAGGCCCATCCGGCTCACGAAGGTCTCGTAGCCACCGACGATGACCATGATCAGCAGGTTCGAGATCATGACGACGTCGATCAGGCCGAGCACGGCCAGCATGATCACCGTCTCGGTCAGCTTCGGCGCGCCGCTCGCCGCGACCGCGGCCGACGGCTCGTAGCCGATGCCGCTGATCAGCGCCGAGAGCGCCGCGCTGCTGCCCATCGCCGCTTGGATCAGGTGGACCAGCTCGACCCAGAAGTGATAAACGTAGACGCACTGCGCGAGGATCAGCCCCAGGTAGAGCGGCAGCTGCAGCCACCGGCTCATGAAGATGAAGTTCGGCAGCGGCCGCAATTGCGGCGATGAAGCGGGCTGCGGAGCGGGAGCTTGGGCCATCGGGTCCTTCGATTTGCGGGCCATGAAATTCTAGAGGGCGGACATGAGGTAAAAGGCTCGATACGACGATCGCAGGAGACATCGAATGAGCACGCCGACGCATCTCTATCCACCCCCCGACAGCGCAGTGAAAAACGCGTGGGTGTCCGGCATGGACGCCTACTTGAAGCTCTGCGACGAAGCCGAGCGCGACCACGAAGGCTACTGGGCGCGCCTGGCGCGCGAGTTCCTGAGCTGGAAGACGCCGTTTCGCACGGTGCTCGACGTCGACAACGCGCCGTTCTTCAAGTGGTTCGAGGACGGCACGCTCAACGCCTCGTACAACTGCCTCGACCGCAACGTCGAGGCCGGCCTCGGCGCCAAGACGGCGATCATCTTCGAGGCCGACGACGGTGCGGTCACGAAGGTCACCTACGCCGACCTGCTCGAGCGCACGTGCCGGCTCGCCAACGCGATGAAGGCGCGTGGCGTCGTCAAGGGCGACCGCGTCGTCATCTACATGCCGATGTCGATCGAGGGCGTCGTCGCGATGCAGGCCTGCGCGCGCATCGGCGCGATCCATTCGGTGGTCTTCGGCGGCTTTTCCGCGACCAGCCTGCGCGACCGCATCGCCGACACGGGCGCGGTGCTCGTGATCACCGCCGACGAGCAGCTGCGCGGCGGCAAGGCGCTGCCGCTGAAGGCGATCGTCGACGAAGCGCTCGCCGGCCCGGGTCACGCCGTGCGCGACGTCTTCGTCTACCGCCGCACCGGCGGCGCCGTGCAGTTCGAGGCACCGCGCGACAAGTGGCTGCACGAGGTGATGGACAAGGAGCCCGTGAGCTGCGAGCCCGAGTGGGTCGGCGCCGAGCATCCGCTTTTCCTTCTCTACACCTCCGGCTCGACCGGCAAGCCCAAGGGCGTGCAGCACTCGACCGGCGGCTATCTGCTCCACGCCGCGCTGACGACGAAGTGGACCTTCGACCTCAAGCCCGACGACGTCTTCTGGTGCACCGCAGACATCGGCTGGGTCACCGGCCACACCTACATCACGTACGGGCCGCTCGCGCTCGGCGGCACCGAGATCGTGTTCGAAGGCATCCCCACGTATCCCGACGCCGGCCGCTTCTGGCAGACGATCCAGAAGCACAAGGTCTCGATCTTCTACACCGCGCCGACGGCGATCCGCGCCCTCATCAAGACGGCGGAGAGCAACGACAAGGTCCACCCGAAGAGCT
>JAYTHL010000156.1:0-1661 GCA_043732605.1 Rhizobacter sp.
GCGCGCGTCGTGCGCCAGTGCAACGACCACGCCGCCGGCATGGTGCGCGACTTCCCGGGCCGCTTCGGCCAGTTCGCGACGCTACCGATGATCGACGTCGACAGCACGCTCAAGGAGATCGCCTACGTCTTCGACGTGCTCAAGGTCGATGGCGTCGGCCTGCAGACGAACTACGGTGACAAGTGGCCCGGCGACGCCGCCTACCGGCCGATCTTCGAGGAGCTCAACCGCAGGAAAGCGGTCGTCTACTTCCACCCGCTCGTCGCGACCTGCTGCGCGCGCCTGAGCGTCGGCACCTTCCCGGCCGTGATCGAGGCGCCCCACGACACGACGCGCGCCGTCGTGAGCCTGCTGCTCTCGGGCACCTTCGCGCGCAACCGCGACACCCGCTTTCTCTTCTCGCACGGCGGCGGCACGATCCCGATGCTCGCCGGCCGCATCAACTTCTTCCACGGCCAGGCGAAGAACCTCGACCAGTTCGCGCCTGACGGCATCGAGGCCGAGCTGCGGCGCCTGTACTACGACACGGCCAATGCGACGCATCCGGCGTCGATGGCCGCGCTGCTCAAGCTCGTGCCGTCGTCGCAGGTCGTCTACGGCAGCGACTATCCGTACGTGACGATGAACGCCCAGGTCGCCGCGCTGCGCGCGCTCGGCCTCGGCGACGCCGACCTCGCCGCCATCGAGCGCGCCAACGCGCTGCGGCTGCTGCCGCGCGTGCGCGCCTGAGTTCCACGAAGACATGGAGGAGATTCGTTCCAGCGACGCTGCCGAGAATGGCTGGTTCAGCAAGGAAGAAGACAAGCTCGGCTCGATCGAGATCGGCAAGCTCGCCGATCTCGTCGTCCTCGACAGCGACTACTTCACCGTGCCAGACGAGTCGCTGAAGCAGATCCGCTCCGTGCTCATCGTCGTCGGCGGGCGCATCGCCTACAACAGCGGCGCCGTCCAGGTCCACGACCACTGAGTCCCTCACCCGGATCGACCCGCCGCCGGCCCGGGTCTTTCTAGAAAGACCATCGCACCATGTCCACGTACAACCAAGACAAGCTCACCGAGGAAGTCATCGGCTCGTTCAAGAACGCGCCGCCGCGTCTGAAGGAGATCATGACCTCGCTGGTGACGCACCTGCACGCGTTCGCGCGCGAAGTCGACCTGACGACGGAGGAGTGGCTCGCGGGTCTCGCCTTCATCAAGGAGGCCGGCCGCATCTCGACCGGCAAGCGCGAGGAGTTCATCGTCCTGTCGGACACGCTGGGCCTGTCGATGATGGTCGTCTCGCTCGCCCAGGCGCGCGCCAGCGGCGACACCAAGGGCGCGCTGCCGGCGACCGAGGCGACGGTCGAAGGCCCGTTCTACTGGCACGGCGCGCCCGACCTGCCGCTCGGCAGCGACATCGGCGAAGGCGTTCCCGGCACGCCGGCGCTCTACACCGGCCGCATCACCGACGTGAACGGCAAGCCGCTCCAGGGCGCGCTGCTCGACGTCTGGTCGGGCGACGGCGACGGCAAGTACGACGTGCAGCTCTCGGACGAGCCGACGATGAAGGCGCGCGGGCGCTTCCGCACCGATGCCGAGGGCCGCTACTGGTTCTGGTCGATCATGCCGTCGTACTACCCGGTGCCCGACGACGGCCCGGTCGGCACGATGCTGCGCGCCAC
>JAYTHL010000157.1:0-5793 GCA_043732605.1 Rhizobacter sp.
GAGGCGGGCGCGATCTGGAACCGCATGCTCCAGCCGCCCGGCGAGCACGCGCCGATCGCCGATCGCCGCTTCGCCGCCGGCGAGTGGGCGTCGCAGCCCTCGTCGGCCTTCCTCGCCGAGCTGTACCTGCTCAACGCGCGGACCATGACCAAGCTCGCGGAGAGCCTCGAAGGCGACGAGAAGACGCGGGCGCGGATCCGCTTCGCCGTGCTCCAGTGGATCGACGCGGCGTCGCCGAGCAACTACCTCGCGCTCAATCCCGAAGCGCAGAAGAAGGCGATCGAGACCAATGGCGACAGCCTCGTCCACGGCGCCGCGCAGCTCTGGAACGACACCCAGCGCGGCCGCGTCTCGCAGACCGACGAGAGCGCCTTCGAGGTCGGTCGCAACGTGGCGACGACCGCCGGCTCGGTGGTCTTCGAGAACGAGTTCTTCCAGCTCCTCGAGTACACGCCGCTGACGGCCAAGGTGCACGAGCGGCCGATGCTGTTCGTACCGCCGTGCATCAACAAGTACTACATCCTCGACCTGCAGCCCGAGAACTCGCTCATCCGCTACACCGTCGCGGAGGGCCACCGCGTCTTCGTCGTCAGCTGGAAGAATGCCGGCGACGACATCGCCCAGCGCACCTGGGACGACTACATCGAGCACGCGGTGATCGAGGCGATCGGCCTGGTGCGCGAGATCACCGGCCAGGCGCAGATCAACACGCTCGGCTTCTGCATCGGCGGCACGCTGCTGGCGACGGCGCTGGCGGTGCTCGCGGCGCGCGGCGAGCGGCCGGCCGCGAGCCTGACGCTGCTCACCTCCTTCCTCGACTTCAGCGACACCGGCATCCTCGACATCTTCATCGACGAGCCGGCCGTGCGCTTGCGCGAGATGACGCTCGGTGCGGAGAGCCCGGGCGGCGGCAACCTTCTGAAAGGCCAGGAGCTGGCAACGACGTTCAGCTTCCTGAGGCCGAACGATCTGGTCTGGAACTACGTCGTCGGCAGCTACCTGAAGGGCGAGACGCCGCCGCCGTTCGACCTGCTGTACTGGAACAGCGACGGCACGAACCTGCCGGGCCCGATGTACTGCTGGTACCTGCGCAACACCTATCTCGAGAACAACCTGGTCGTGCCGGGCAAGGTGAGCGTGTGCGGCGAGCCGGTCGACCTCGCCAGCATCGACTTGCCCACCTACCTCTATGCCTCGCGCGAGGATCACATCGTGCCGTGGCACGGCGCGTACCGCAGCACGCAGGTGCTGAAGGGCAGGCGCCGCTTCGTGCTGGGCGCCTCCGGCCACATCGCCGGCGTGATCAATCCGCCGCTGAAGAAGAAGCGCAGCCACTGGATCGGCGCGACCGCGGCGCTTCCGGAGTCGGCCGACGAGTGGTTCGCCCACGCGGCCGAGCATCCCGGCAGCTGGTGGACCGACTGGTCGACCTGGCTCGCACCGTTCGGCGGCAAGCAGGTCGCCGCGCCGAAGAAGCCGGGCAACGCCAAGCACAAGGCGATCGAGCCCGCCCCGGGCCGCTACGTCAAAGAGAAGGCCTGAGCGTTCACCGCGCCGGCCACCCACCAGTCCACTGAAAGGAGACTTCCATGACCACCGACATCGTCATCGTTGCAGCGGCCCGCACGGCCGTCGGCAAATTCGGCGGCACGCTTGCGAAGACGCCGGCGCCCGAGCTCGGCGCGGCGGTCATCGCCAGCCTGCTCGAGCGCGCCAAGCTCTCGGGCGACCAGATCGGCGAGGTCATCCTCGGCCAAGTGCTCGCCGCGGGCTCGGGCCAGAACCCGGCGCGCCAGTCGGTCGTCAAGAGCGGCCTGCCGCAGAGCGTTCCGGCGCTGACGATCAACGCGGTCTGCGGCTCGGGCCTGAAGGCCGTGATGCTCGCCGCCCAGGCGATCCGCGACGGCGACTACGAGATCGGCATCGCCGGCGGCCAGGAGAACATGAGCATGTCGCCGCACGTGCTGCCCGGCTCGCGCGACGGCCAGCGCATGGGCGACTGGAAGCTCGTCGACACGATGATCGTCGACGGCCTCTGGGACGTCTACAACAAGTACCACATGGGCATCACCGCCGAGAACGTCGCGAGGCAGTACGAGGTGAGCCGACAGACGCAGGACGCGCTGGCGCTCGGCTCGCAGCAGAAGGCGGCGGCGGCGCAGGAAGGCGGCCGCTTCAAGGACGAGATCGTGCCGTTCGCCATCGCTCAGAGGAAGGGCGATCCGATCGTCTTCGCTGCCGACGAGTTCATCAACAAGAAGACCAGCGCCGAAGCGCTTGCCGGCCTCAAGCCCGCGTTCGACAAGGCCGGCACCGTGACGGCAGGCAACGCATCGGGCCTCAACGACGGCGCCGCCGGCGTCGTCGTCATGACCGCCAAGCGCGCGCAGCAGCTCGGCCTGACGCCGCTGGCACGCATCGCCAGCTACGCGACCGTCGCGCTCGATCCGTCGATCATGGGCATGGGACCGGTGCCGGCGTCGAAGAAGGCGCTCGAGCGCGCCGGCTGGAAGCCGCAGGACCTCGACCTGCTCGAGATCAACGAAGCCTTCGCGGCGCAGGCCTGCGCGGTCAACAACGAGATGGGCTGGGACACGAGCAAGGTCAACGTCAACGGCGGCGCGATCGCGATCGGTCACCCGATCGGCGCCTCGGGCTGCCGGATCCTGGTGACGCTGCTGCACGAGATGGGCAAGCGCAACGCGAAGAAGGGCATCGCGTCGCTGTGCATCGGCGGCGGCATGGGCGTTGCTTTGTGCGTCGAGCGTTGACAGCTTCGAACTGACGATGACAGACGCAAGGAAGATCGCGTATGTGACTGGCGGAATGGGCGGCATCGGCACGTCGCTCTGCCAGCGCCTGCACGCCGACGGCTTCACGGTCATCGCCGGTTGCGGGCCGAGCCGCGACCACGCCAAGTGGCTGGGCGAGCAGAGCGCGAAGGGCTTCACCTTCCATTGCTCCGTCGGCAACGTCGGCGACTGGGAGTCGACCGTCGCCGCGTTCCGCAAGGTGCGCGACGAGCATGGCCCGGTCGACGTCCTTGTCAACAACGCCGGCATCACGCGCGACGGCATGTTCAGGAAGATGACGCGGGCCGACTGGGACGCGGTCATCGAGACCAACCTGACGAGCCTCTTCAACGTCACCAAGCAGGTGATCGACGAGATGGTCGATCGCGGCTGGGGCCGAGTCATCAACATCTCGTCGGTGAACGGCGAGAAGGGCCAGTTCGGCCAGACCAACTACTCGGCCGCCAAGGCGGGCATGCACGGCTTCACGATGGCGTTGGCGCAGGAAGTGGCGAGCAAGGGCGTCACCGTCAACACGGTGAGCCCGGGCTACATCGCCACCGACATGGTCAAGGCGATCCGGCAGGAGGTGCTCGACAAGATCGTCGCCGGCATCCCCGTCAAGCGCCTGGGCACGCCGCAGGACATCGCATCGATCGTGTCGTGGGTCGCGTCGGACGAGTCGGGGTTCGCGACCGGGGCCGACTTCTCGGTCAACGGCGGCCTGCATATGGGCTGAGACGGCGAGATCGCCTATCGCGGCGATCGACCAGTCGAACGGGCGCGCCCAAGAGTTGCCACTATCGGGAGGCGCTCGCTCGCTTTCTGTCCGCGCACCACGGCAGTCGGCATCGGCTACAGAATCAGGCGACTTCCCCGCATTCACGGGATAGATCGCTCTGGGACGGGTGATAGGCTCGCCACTTCTCGAGGAGATTCCTGTGGCCACGTCATTCGTCAAACTCTCGCTTTGCTCCGTCGGCCTTGCCGCCGCGCTCTTTTCCGGCTCGACCCTCGCGGCCGCCTGCACCGGCGCCAGCATCGGCACGGCCACCACGAACGACGTTACTTTCGCCGGCTTGGCTTCCGACGGTTGCGTGATCTCGGGCGTCAATCCGCAGCAAGGCGCGACCGGCAACACGAGCGGTTTCGATGGCACCTTCGGAACCGGCTGGTCGTTGCTCGGCAAGGTCGCCGGTAGCGGCTCGAACTCGCTCGGCGGCGTCAACTTCACCTGGAGCTTCACCCAGGCGACCGCCACGACCGGCACGTGGTCGCTGACAGCCGACAAGAACGTCACTCTCGATCTGGTCTTCGCAATGCACGCATCGGACCACAGCGGTGCGTTCTTGTTCGACGATCAGCCGATGGTCGCGAGTGCCGTGACGCCAGGCACTTGGTCGATAAACTGGCTGAACAACGGTAGCCAGGTGCCCAGCTACTCCAACCTGACTCTCTTCGCGCGTGACGTCGTGACGACGCCGGTGCCCGAACCCGAGACTTACGCGCTCATGTTGGCAGGCCTCGGCGCGATCGGCTTCGTGGCGAAGCGGCGTCGCAGGGCCTGACGTTTCCGGTTGCAGGCTGACGGCCCCGGAGCGATCCAGGGCCGTTTGCCTTTGTGCCGCTAGGCCGCGATGACGCGCGAGGCGGCAGCCGCAAGCCCGGCCGCGCTGCCGTCCCAGGCGATCGACGTCCGAGCGGAATCGCCGAGCCCGGGAAAGTTGCGCCGCATCGACTCGAGGTAGATCGGGTCGTAGTGACGCACCAGCAGCGCCTCGACGACCTCGGCGGTGCGACCGCCGCGCGCCACCTCCTGCCAGGCGTCGACAACATCGTTGCCGCGCTTCACGCGCAGCGCATCGAGGCGGCCGCAGAACGCGTTGGTGTCGCGTACGAAGAACTCGTAGTCGCTCGTCAGCAAGGCGACGCGCTCGGCCAGCGGCAAATCGAGCCAGATGCAGGGCGCGGCGCGCATGCGCCCGATCAGCCCCTCGGGAACGCGCAGGTTGCCGACCTTCTTGCTCTCGCTCTCGACGAACACCGGTCGCGCTGGATCGAACCGCCGCAGGGCGTCCCAGATCCGGCTGTCGAACGCCTTCTGCGAAGGCTGCTCGCTTCCCGGCACGAGCCCGAGCACCGAGCCGCGGTGATTGGCAAGCGCCTCTAGGTCGAGTATCTGCGCACCTTGTCGCGCCAGTTCGGCGAGGAGGCGGCTCTTGCCCGAGCCCGTCGGGCCGCAGACGACGCGCCAGTCGAAGCGCGCCGGCAGCTCGTCGAGCGCGGCGACGACGGCGCGGCGGAACTCGCGGTAGCCGCCCTCGAGCACGTGAACGCGAAATCCGATCTGGTCGAGCACCGTCGCGAGCGCGCCGCTGCGCTGGCCGCCGCGCCAGCAGTAGACGAGCGGCAGCCACTGGCGCGCCTTGTCCATCACGTGGCGCTCGACGTGGTCGGCGACGTTGCGCGCCACGAGCGCCGCGCCGCGCTTCCTCGCCTCGAACGGCGACGCCTGCTTGTAGTCGGTGCCGATGGCCGCGCCCTCGGCGTCGTCGAGCGACGGCCAGTTGACCGCGCCCGGGATGCGGTCCTCGGCGAATTCGCTCTCCGAGCGCGCGTCGACGATGGTGTCGAAGCGGGCGAGATCGGCGATCGCGTCGGTCGCCGTGATCGCGATCAGGCTCACGGGCGCGTCGTCATGCGATGGCGTCGAGCATCTCGGTCTCGATCTGCAGCTGCAACTTGTTCTGCTGCAGCGCGCTGCCGTCGATCAGGAACGTGTCCTCCACGCGCTCGCCCAGCGTCGTGATCTTCGCGAGCTGCAGGTTGATGTTGTGGCGCGCGAGCACGCGCGAGATTGCGTACAGCAATCCCGAGCGGTCGCTCGCCGAGACCGCGAGCAACCAGCGCTGCGCGCGCTCGTCGGGGCGCAGCGTGACGCGCGGCGTGATCGGAAACGACTTCACGCGGCGCGAGATCCGGCCGCGTCCGGGCTCGGGCA
>JAYTHL010000158.1:0-1656 GCA_043732605.1 Rhizobacter sp.
TCGATGATGAAGCGCGCGGTGATCGGCGTGCCGTCGTAGTGGAGGATCGGCTGGAGCCTGGCCGGGTCGATCTCCTGCTCGGTGACCAGCATCATGCGCAGCTGCGCGTCGCGGTTCTGCTCGATCACGAACACCGTGTCGTGATCAGCGATGAAGCGGTCGACCGCGGCACTGAACGGGAAGGCGCGGATGCGCAGCGCGTCGACGTGCGCGCCTTGTCCCTGCAGCGCGTCGAACGCCTCGTCCATCGCCGGACTTGTCGAGCCGAAGTGGATCGCACCGAAGCGCGTCTTGCGCCTGGCCTTGCGCAGCACCGGCTGGGGCACGAGCTCCTTCGCGGTCTCGAACTTCTTCAAGAGGCGCGTGACGTTGTAGAGATAGTCGGACCCGGCCTCCGAGTAGCGCGCGTAGGCGTCGCGCGTCGTGCCGCGGGTGAAGTACGCGCCCTTGCTCGGATGGGTGCCGGGCAGGGTGCGATACGGGATGCCGTCGCCGTCGACGTCGAGGTAGCGGCCGAAGTCCTTGCCGGACTCGAGCTCGTCGGCGGTCATCACCTTGCCGCGGTCGTATATGCGGGAGTCGTCCCACTCGAGCGGCTCGCACAGGCGATGGTTCATGCCGATGTCGAGATCGGTCATCACGAACACCGGCGTCTGCAGGCGGTCGGCGAGGTCGAGCGCCGCGGCAGCGAACTCGAAGCATTCGCGCGGGTCTTCCGGAAACAGGAGGACGTGCTTGGTGTCGCCGTGCGACGCGTACGCGCACGAGAGCAGGTCGGCCTGCTGGGTGCGCGTCGGCATCCCGGTCGACGGGCCGCCGCGCTGCACGTCGATGATCGTCACAGGGATCTCGGCGAAGTAGGCCAAGCCGATGAATTCGGTCATGAGCGAGACGCCGGGGCCCGAAGTCGCCGTGAACGCACGCGCGCCGTTCCAGCCGGCACCGACGACGATGCCGATGGAGGCGATCTCGTCCTCGGCCTGGACGATCGCGAACTTGTTCTTGCCCGTCTCGTTATCGACACGCAGCTTCGAGCAGTACTTCTGGAAGCCCTCGGCGAGCGACGAGCTCGGCGTGATCGGATACCACGCGCACACCGTCGCGCCGCCGTAGACGCAGCCGAGGGCCGCCGCCGCGTTGCCTTCGATGAAGATGCGCTTGCCGACGGCGTCGCGGCGCTCGATCTGCAGACCGAGCGCGTCGTCGAAGTATTCGCGCCCGTGGTGCAAGCCCATCATGAAGGCGTCGAGGTTGGGCTGGAGCAGCTTGGTCTTGCCCTTGTATTGCTCGCCGAGAAGCGTCGCGATCACCTCGGGCTCGACGCCGAGCATCGCCGCGAGGACGCCGACGTAGACGATGTTCTTCAGCAGCTGGCGCTCGCGCGGGTCGGTGTATCTTGTTGCGCACAGGTCGGTCAGTGGCACGCCCAGCACATGGATGTCGTCGCGAAAACTCCCTGACGGCATCGGCTTGGAGCTGTCGTACATCAGGTAGCCGCCGGGCTCCAGCTCGGCGACATCTTTCTCCCAGGTTTGCGGGTTCATCGCGACCATCAGATCGACACCGCCGCGCCGCCCCTGGTAACCGCGTTCGTTGACACGCACTTCGTACCAGGTTGGCAAGCCCTGGATGTTGCTCGGGAAGATGTTGCGCGGG
>JAYTHL010000159.1:0-1655 GCA_043732605.1 Rhizobacter sp.
GATCAGCACGCTCGTCGTCAGGAACCAGCCGATCGCACCGACCGCGCCGCCGGTGGCGAGCGCGCCGAGCTTGCGGCCCATGACGCTGCTCAGGAGGCGGCCGAGGATCGGCACGCCGACGAACAGGAAGAGCGCCATGTCCTGCAGGTTGAAGCCGGCGCCCGGACGCGGACGCGGACGCGCGGACTGCCCGTCGGGCGCAGGCGGCGGCAGCTTCTCGCCGGCGACGAGCGCGCCGAGCCTGTCGACAGCGACGTTGAGGCCGCCCGCGAAATCGCCGGCCTTGAACGCCGGCAGGATCTGCTCGCGGATGATGCGACCGGCGGTGACGTCGGGGATCGCGCCCTGCAGCGTCGCGGCGACCTGGATATTGACGTCGCGGTCGTTCTTGGCGACGGTGAGCAGGAGGCCGTCGCCGACTTCCTTGCGTCCAAGCTTCCAGTCGGCCGCAACGCGCTGCGCGAACGAGGCGATGTCTTCCGGCCGCGCCGTCGGCACGATCAGGATCACGATCTGTGCGCCGTTGGTCTTCTCGATCGACTCGAGCTTGCTGCTCAGCGCCGCCTTCTGCGTCTCGCTGAGCGTCGCCGTCTGGTCGATGACCCGCGCGGTGAGCACGGGGACCGGGACGACGTCCTCGGCGAAGGCGCTTCTACCGCCTAACGCCAGCGCGGCCGCAGCGAGCAGCGCGGCGACAAGTGGGCGCATCGATCGCCTCGGCGTCGTCCTCGTGCGCTCAGCGCGACGCGGGCTTGTCGAAGCTCACGGGCGGCGGCACCGAGATCTGCGCCTCGTTGGCAACGGTGAAGTTGGGCTTGTCCTTGTAGCCGAAGATCATCGCGGTGAAGTTGGTCGGCACGCTGCGCACTTTCACGTTGTACTGCTGCACGGCGGCGATGTACTTGTTGCGGGCGACGGTGATGCGGTTCTCGGTGCCTTCGAGCGTGACGCGCAGGTCCTGGAAGGCGGCGTTGGCCTTCAGGCTCGGATAGTTCTCGGTGACGACGAGCAGCCGGCTCAGCGCGCTGCTCAGCTCGCCCTGCGCCTGCTGGAACTTGTTGAACGCGGCCGGGTCGTTGACGAGCTCGGGCGTCGCCTGGATCGACGTCGCCTTGGAGCGCGCCTCGATCACCTTGGTGAGCGTGTCCTGCTCGAAGCTCGCCTCGCCCTTGACCGTCGCGACGATGTTGGGGATCAGATCGGAGCGCCGCTGGTACTGGCTCAGCACCTCCGACCAGGCGGCCTTGACCTGCTCGTCGAGCGACTGGAAGTCGTTGTAGCCGCAGCCGGGCAGGCCGAGCAACGACACCATCGCCAGCATGGCGAGACCGATCCGGCGTGCCGCCGGCGCTGTGAATCCGAGCATGTGCGTTTTTCCTGCGAAAGCCTGACTATCCTAACGTGCGGCCAGCGTCGCGCGATCTTGTCGTGGCGCTATCCTCGACCGATGCCCACCGCGCTGTTCGCCCCGTCCTACGTGCTCCACGGCCCGACCGCACCGCAAACGCCGCTCGTCCTCGACTCGCCCCATTCGGGCTTCGCCTTCCCCGCCGATTTCGATTCGGTGCTGACCGAGTTCGACCTGCGCGAAGGCGAGGACTGCTTCGTCGACCAGCTCTGGATGCCGGCGACCGAGCGTGGCATCCCGCTGATCG
>JAYTHL010000160.1:0-5784 GCA_043732605.1 Rhizobacter sp.
TTTCCCAAGAGGTTGTTCACCCGAGGTGAAGGAAGATGGAGGTGTCTGACGCCTTCCGACTGACTTCAGGATTCCTCGGATGAACACTCACAAGAATGCCTCAATGACTCCCAAAGGTCGAGCGCACTTGGTGCGAGAGATCGATCGGATTGGGCTCGGGCCGGCGGCCGAGGCCGCCGGCCTGAGCTCGCGCACGGCGCGCAAGTGCCACAGGCGGTATGCCGCAGAGGGTGGCGCTGGGCTGATCGATCGAAGCGCGCGGCCCGTGCGTAGTCCTGGGCGCAGCGATAGCCGCAAGCTCGAGCGGGCCGTTGCGCTGCGCCGCACCCAACACCTGACGTATGAGCACATCGCCGAGCGTGTGGGCTTGTCCAAGAGCGTTGTGGCGCGAGGCTGCAAGGCCGCCGGTGTGGCCCGACTGCCCAGTTTGCAGCAGGCCGTGCCGGTGCGCCGCTACGAGAAGGCCAACGCCGGCGAGCTGCTGCACCTGGACACCAAAAAGCTCGGCTGCTTCGATAAGCCCGGGCATCGAGTCACGGGCGACCGCGCGAAGAACACGCCGCGCGCCGGCTGGCAAGCACTGCACGTGGCCATCGACGACCACTCCCGCGTCGGCTTCAGCTTGATGCTGGCTGATGAGAAGGCTACGAGCGCTTGCTCGTTCCTCTTGGCCGCTCTGCGCTACTACAAGGCGCTCGGTGTGCGGATCGAGCGCGTCATGACTGACAACGGCTCAGCCTACAAGTCCAGGCGCTTCGCCAAGCTGCTGCGACGCCTGCGCATCAAGCACATCCGCACTCGACCGTACACGCCTCGCACCAACGGCAAGGCTGAGCGCTTCATCCAGACCTTGCTGCGCGAGTGGGCCTACGCGTTCGTCTATCCATCCTCAAAACATCGCACCGACGAGCTGCAGCCTTGGATGTACCACTACAACTTCCGCCGTCCTCACTCGGCCATCTCAAAGAAGCCGCCGGCTACCCGCCTCGGCTTCGATGGGAACAACGTCCTGAGAAACTACACCTAGACGGCGGCGGCCAGGGGCTGGCGAGGACGGTGGCCGGGCTGCGAACCGCGGCCCGCGAGGTCGAGCCGCGCACCACGAGGCTCGACCGGAGGATGCGCGACTCCCGGGCCTGCTCCGGCGTGTCGAGCAGGGCGAGCAGCATCCGGGCGCTCTCCCGGCCCATGTGCGAGACGTCGACGCGGACCGTCGTCAGCGGCGGGTCGATGAGGTCCATGAAGGGCATGTCGTTGTGGCCCACCAGGGAGACGTCGTCGGGCACGCGCAGGCCGTGATGGCGCAGCGCATCGAGGACGCCCAGCGCGATGAGGTCGTTGGCGGCGAAGATGGCCGTCGACGAGAACGACCGGCTCAGCAGCCGGGTCGCGGCGAGCCGGCCGGCCTCGCGGGTGAACGCCGCGGCCTGGACGATGCGGGCCGTCACCTTGAGCTTGCGGCAGAGGCTCGCGAAGGCTTCCCGACGCCTCAATCCGGTCGACGAACTGGCCGGTCCGGCGACGTGGGCGATGCGGCGGTGGCCGAGTTCCACCAGGTGCTCGAGCACCGCGCGGACGCTCTCGGGGTCGTCGCTCACGATGGTCGAGAAGCGTCCGTCGCCGAAGCCGCGGTTGACCAGCACCGTCGGCAGCCGGTATCGGCGCACCTCGTCGAGAAGAGGGTCGCCGATCTCGGCGGCGAGGATCAGGAGCCCGCTGACCTGGCGGTGGGCCAGCGCCGCGACCAGCGCCTTGCGGTCCGACAGGTCGTCGGTGGTGTGCACCACCATGCACATGAGCCCGTGGCTGCGCAGCTCGATCTCGATGCTCGTGACCAGGGGCCCGAAGGTCGGATTGCCGAGGTCGGGCACGATCACGCCGACCAGGTTGGAGCGCTTGGTCCGCAGCGATGCAGCCACCGCATTCGGCTGGTAGCCCAGCTTGCGGGCGATGCGCTGGATGCGCTGCCGCGTGACCTCCGACACCTTGCCCTCGATGCCGCGCAAGGCGCGCGACACGGAGCCCGGATGCACGCCCGCAGAGCGGGCCACATCGGCGATGGTCACCGCGGCGCGCGCGGGCGGCGGTCGTCTCTGGCGAGCAACGGGCATCGTGGGCCTTCCCTGGCGAGGGCCCCGGGCAGGGGAAACCCTCGCGGCGCTTATCGGACGACCGATTGTGAAATACATTCAGGGCAATCGATTGCCCTGTGGCGTCGATCTTGGGGGAACCCGCCGACATGGCCAAGCGCAAAGTCCCGGAGCCGCGGATCATCCGGCCCGAAGACATCGATCCGCATCACGACTGGACCCGGCCGCTGCAGGCGCCCGGTCACATGCAGGTCGACTTCGAGGAGCGGGTCAACTTCCGGCGTCTTCACGACTATCGGCTGGCGCGCACGCGCGACGCCCTGTCGCGATCGGGCCTCGGCGCCCTGCTGTGCTTCGACCAGCACAACATCCGATACACCACCAGCACCGTGATCGGCGAGTGGGCGCGCGACAAGCTCACCCGGTATTCGCTCCTGACCGGCAACGGCGATCCGTACATCTGGGACTTCGGGTCGGCGGCGAAGCACCACCGTCTCTACACGCCGTGGCTCTGCAAGGACCATTGCAAGGCCGGCCTGCTCGGCCTGCGCGGCGCGGTGGGCGGCGACGGCAAGCTCTTCAAGAGCGCGGCCCGCGAGATCAAGGCCCTGCTCGAGGAAGAGGGCGTGGCCGACATGCCGCTCGGCGTCGACATCGTCGAAGTGCCGATGATGCTGGAGCTGCAGAAGCTCGGCATCGACGTGCGCGATGCGCAGCAGACCATGCTCGAGGCGCGCGAGATCAAGAACATCGACGAGCTGATGCTGCTCAACATGGCGGCGGCGATGGTCGACGGCGTGTACTTCGACATCGCCGCGGCCCTCCGGCCGGGGGTCAAGGAAAGCGACATCGTGGCGCTGGCGACGATGCGCCTCTACAGCATGGGCTCCGACTGCGTCGAGGCGATCAACGCCATTTCGGGCGAGCGCTGCAACCCGCATCCGCACAACTTCACCGACCGGATCATCCGCCCAGGCGACCAGGCCTTCTTCGACATCATCCATTCGTACATGGGCTACCGCACGTGCTACTACCGCACCTTCAGCGTCGGCCGGGCGACCCAGCCGCAGCTCGACGCGTACAAGCGCGCACGCGACTGGATGGACGCGGCGATCAGCCTCCTGAAGCCCGGCATCTCGTCGGACGTCGTGGCGCAGTCGTTCCCGACCGCGGAAGACATCGGCGTCAGCGGCGAGATGGACGCCTTCGGCCTGAACTTCTGCCACGGCCTGGGCCTCGGCCTGCACGAGCGTCCGCTGATCTCGCGACTCAGCTCGCTGACCGAGCCGATCGAGCTCAAGGCCGGCATGGTGTTCGCCGTCGAGACCTACTGTCCGGCGAGCGACGGCGTGTCGGCGGCGCGGATCGAGGAAGAGGTCATCCTCACGCCGCAAGGGCCGAAGGTGATCTCGCTCTATCCGGCGCAGGAGCTGCCGGTCGCCAACCCGTACTGAGCCGAGAGGCGAACGCATGAGCCTAAATTCATCGCCGCGGATCGGCTGGATCGGCATCGGCCGCATGGGCTACGCGATGGCCGAGCGCCTCGCCAAGTCCGGCGCCGACATCACTGTCTGGAACCGGACCCGGGCCAAGGCGGAGCCCCTGGCCGCCAACGGCGCCAAGGTCGCCGACCGCATCGTCGATCTCGCCGGCTGCGACATCGTGTTCGTGATGGTCTCCGCCTGGAGCGACGTGAAGCAGGTCGTCGCCGGACCCGACGGGCTGCTGAGCGGCGATCGGGCGCCCGGGCTT
The DNA here is from genome assembly GCA_043732605.1 of Rhizobacter sp. Lineage (GTDB taxonomy): Bacteria > Pseudomonadota > Gammaproteobacteria > Burkholderiales > Burkholderiaceae_C > Schlegelella_A. The sequence goes on from JAYTHL010000160.1 coordinate 3,843, forward strand.
GTCGTCGAGTGCTCGTCGATCTCGGTCGAGGGCTCGGCCGAGCTGCGCGCGCTGCTCGCGGCGCGGGGCAGCGAGATGCTCGCCGCGCCGGCGTCGGGCAATGCCAAGGTGATCAAGGCTGGCAAGCTCTCGTTCGTGTGCTCGGGCCCGCGCCCGGCGTTCGACCGGGCGCTGCCGTGGCTGCAGCTGATCGCGCCGTCGTCGAGCTACGTCGGCGAGGGCGAGCTCGCGCGCATCGTCAAGATCGCGCACAACGTCTTCCTCGGCGTCGTCATCCAGTCGCTCGCCGAGATCACGGTGCTGGCGCAGAAGGCCGGCGTGCCGCGACACGCCTTCCTCGAGTTCATGAACCAGAGCGTGATGGGCTCGATGTTCTCGCGCTACAAGACGAACGCGCTCGTCAACCTCGACTTCAAGGTCACCTTCACCCCGCAGCTCCTGCGCAAAGACCTCGACCTCGGCCTCGACGCCGCTCGCCGCCTCGAGGTGCCGATGCCGCTCGCATCGGTCACCCGCGACCAGCTCCAGACTCTGATCGGCCACGGCATGGGCGAGGAGGACTTCGCCAAGCTGATCGTGCTGCAGGCCATGGCGTCGGGGCTGGACCTCGCGCCGGAGAACGTGCCGGTCGACGACGGCCTCGCCGGGCCGGCGTCCTCGGGCCGGGCCGCATGACCTCGGTGCAGCCGCTGTCCGGCCACGTCGCCTGGGTCACCGGCGGCGGGAGCGGCATCGGGCTGGCGGGCGCCGTCGCGCTCGCGCAGGCAGGCTGCCGGGTCGTCATCTCCGGCCGCGACGGCGACAAGCTCGCCTCGGCGCTGGCGTCCGCCGAGGTGCAAGGCGCACCGGCCGGCTCGATGGAAGCGGCGGCGCTCGACGTGGCCGACGCGGCAGCCGTCGCACGCGTGGCCGCCGGCATCGAGGCGCGGCACGGCGGTGTCGACATCCTCGTCAACAGTGCTGGCATCAACTTCGCGAAGCGCTACTGGAAGGAGACCGACAGCGCCACGTTCGCCGAGGTCGTCGCCGTCAACCTGCACGGCGCCGCCTCATGCACGCTCGCCGTTCTCGGCGGGATGCGCAAGCGCCGTCGCGGCACGGTCATCAACGTGTCGTCGTTCGTGGGCTGGTATCACGGCTACCTCACCGGACCGGCCTACACCGCTAGCAAGGCCGGTCTGATCGCGCTGACCCACTCGTTCAACATCGAGGAATGCGTCAACGGGCTGCGCGCCACCGCGCTGTGCCCCGGCGAGGTGGCGACTCCGATCCTGAAGAAGCGGCCCGTGCCGCCGACCGATGCCGAGAAGGCGCGCATGCTGCAGGAAGGCGACCTGGCGCAGGCCATCCGCTTCATCGCCGAGATGCCGCCCCACGTGTGCATCAACGAGCTCGTGATCAGCCCCGTCTGGAACCGCCTGTACATCGGCGGCGAAGACCTCCGGCGCCAGTGAGGCGATGAGCATCGCGTCGTCGCACTTCCCGGCCGCCGGCGCGCCGAGCACCCCCGAGCCTGACCCGAGGAGATCCGCATGAGCCATCCCGCCCTGACACGGCGCCGCATCATCGTCGTCGGTGCAGGCACCCTGCTCGCGGGAGCCCGCGCGTACGCGCAGGTCGACTGGCCGAGAGGCCAGCCCCTCAAGATCATCGTGCCGTTCACTGCAGGAAGCGGCACGGACATCGTGGGACGGCTGATCGCCGAGAAGCTCGGGCCGGCTCTCGCCACCACGATCATCGTCGACAACCGGCCGGGCGCCGGCGGGACGCTCGGCGCAGGCGCCGTCGCGCGGGCGGCGCCCGATGGCACGACGCTGCTGCTGCATTCCGCCGGCCATCTGGTCAACGCGGCTCTCTATCCCGGCCTGCCCTACGACACGATCAAGGACTTCGCCGGCATCACGCCGCTCGCCAGCCTGCCGAACGTCCTGGTCACGCCCCC
>JAYTHL010000161.1:0-1651 GCA_043732605.1 Rhizobacter sp.
CTGGTCGCGCTCTCGCAGAAAGAGCCGCTCTCGTTCGCGGTCACGGCCATCGGCAGCGCGCCGCACCTGGCCGGCATCGCGGTCGAGAAGGCGACGCACGCCAAGTGGACCTACATCCCGTACAAGGGCGGCTCGCAGGCGATCGGCGACACGGTCGCCGGCCAGACCCAGGTGTTGATGAACGGCATGCTCGCAACGCTGCCCTTCGTGCAGTCGGGCAAGCTCAAGGTGATCGGTGTCTCGAAGGCCACGCGCGTGCCGCTGCTGCCCGACGTGCCGACGATCGCCGAGCAAGGGGTTCCCGGCTTCGAGTCGGGCACCTGGCAGGGGCTGCTCGTGCCGGCCGGCACGCCACCCGACGTCGTCGCGCGCCTCGGGGCCGAGCTGACGCGGATCATCCGCTCGCCCGAGATCCGCTCGCGCCTGACGGCGCAGGGCGCCGAGGTCTACACGATGTCGCCGGCCGAGTTCGCGACGTTCTTCGCGAAGGAACAGAAGCGCTGGGCCGACGTCGTCGCCGGCGGCGGCGTGAAGATCGAATAAGAACCTGCCACGCGAGGACGACCCCATGACCCGACCCGACGCCTACCGCGCCTTTCCGAACGCCTTTCGCAAGCGCCTGCTCGCCGGCGAGACCCTGATCGGCTGCTGGTGCTCGCTCGCCAACCCGATCACCACCGAGGTGCTCGGCATCGCCGGCTTCGACTGGCTGCTGCTCGACGGCGAGCATTCGCCGAACGACGTCACGACCTTCATCCCGCAGCTGATGGCGCTGAAGGACAGCGCCAGCGCGCCAGTCGTGCGGCCGTCGTGGAACGAGCCGGTCGAGATCAAGCGGCTGCTCGATGCCGGCTTCTACAACTTCCTCGTGCCCTTCATCCAGACCGCCGAAGACGCGCGCCGCGCGGTCGCGGCGACGCGCTATCCGCCGGCCGGCATCCGCGGTGTCTCGGTCTCGCAGCGGAGCAACCGCTTCGGCACGGTGCCCGACTACTTCCGCGACATCAACGAGCAGATCTGCGTGATGGTGCAGATCGAGAGCCGTGCCGGCCTCGCGGCGGCGGGCGAGATCGCGGCGGTCGACGGCGTCGACGGCATCTTCGTCGGCCCGTCCGACCTCGCGGCCGGCTTCGGCCATCTCGGCAAGCCCGATCACCCGAGCGTGCAGGCGGCGATCACGCAGGTGTTCGACGTCGCCAAGGCGGCGGGCAAGCCAGTCGGCATCCTGGCGCCGGCCGAGGCTGACGCGCGCCGCTATCTGGCGATGGGCGCGACCTTCGTCGCGGTCGGCAGCGACCTCGGCGTCTTCAGGAATGCGACGCAGGAACTCCGTGACCGGTTCGCGCGAAGCGATTGAGCCAGCCGAGCATCTCGTCGAGCTCGTTCGACTTGTCGAAGACCGCGGTCGCGCCGAGCTCGAGGCACTTGGCGCGGATCTCCGGCGTGGCGTGATTGCTGAGGACGATGCGCTTGGGCTCGTCCGGGAACGCGGCCATCGCCTTCAGGACGCCGAGGCCGGAGCCGCTCTTCAGGAAGATGTCGACGATCACCAGGTCGCAGGCAGCGCGCTCGCGTTGCAGCCATGCGATCGCGCTGGCTTCATCGTCGGCGCTGCCGATGATCTCGACCGGGACGCTCTCGCGCAGCGCCT
>JAYTHL010000162.1:0-5763 GCA_043732605.1 Rhizobacter sp.
GCGAACCTGGCAGCGGATCGCTCTGCCGCGATGACGGCCGACAATTCCGCCAACCTCACGGCTGACCGCGCCGCCGCCAAGTCGGCTGACAAATCCGCCAACCTCGCGGCCGATCGCTCGGCTGCCCTGACGGCGGACAAGTCGGCCAATCTGACGGCAGATCGCGCTGCCGCCAAGACGGCCGACAAGGCCGCGAACCTGTCGGCCGATCGCTCGGCCGCCCTGACCGCCGACAAGGCGGCCAACCTGACAGCCGATCGCTCGGCGGCCAAGTCCGCCGAGAAGGCTGCGAACTTCCAGGCCGACAAGGCCGCTGCCGAGAAGAAGGCCGACAAGGCCACGACCAACTGATCGTACGCGGGCAGAATCGCCCGCAGACGCCGCCGGTGGCGACACCGGCGGCTTTGTCTTGTTCAGGACGAGGATTCAGCTTGCGCCTGCGGATCGCACTGCTCGCTGCCCTGTCGATCGGGTCGGCCGCGCCCACAGCACACGCCGCCGACGACAACCCGCTCGGCCTCTCGGTCATCGAGACGCCCGACCTGCGGCTCATCTACCTCACGCCCTCGCTCGACTACCTGACGCCGCATGTCGTCCGCACATTCACGAACTCCGTGCGCTGGCAGAAGGAACGCTTCGGCTGGATTCCCTCGCAGCCCGTCGGCGTCTTCCTGAAGGACTTTTCCGACTACGGCAACGCCGGCGCCTCGCCGATGCCGCGCAACCTCCTGCGCGTCGAGGTCGAGCCCTCGGCCAACGCCTTCGAGACCAATCCGGGCAGCGAGCGCATGTACTCGCTGATGAACCACGAGCTGGTCCATATCGCAACCGCCGACGTCGCCTCGCCCGAAGACCGCTTCTGGCGCGGCGTCTTCCTCGGCAAGGTCTCGCCGCAGGCGTCGAACCCCGAGTCGCTCGTCTACAGCTACCTCACCGTGCCGCGCTTCAACGTGCCGCGCTGGCTGCTCGAAGGCTCGGCCGTGTTCATGGAGACGTGGATGGCGGGCGGCTTCGGCCGCGCACAGGGCGGCTACGACGAGATGGTGTGGCGCGCGGCAGTGCGCGACGACGCGCCGTTCTACACGCCGCTCGGCCTCGAGTCGCGCGGCGTGCGCGTCGACTTCCAGGTCGGCGCCAACGCCTATCTCTACGGCACGCGCTTCATCACCTGGCTCGCGTACGCGCACTCGCCGGAGAAGGTCGTCGGCTGGCTGCGGCGCGACGCCGGCAGCATGCGCCACTACGCCGACGCGTTCGAGCAGACCTTCGGCCTGCCGCTCGACACCGCGTGGCAGCAGTGGATCGCCTTCGAGCACGGCTATCAGAAGAAGAACCTCGTCGAGGTGCGCAAGGAGCCGATCACACCGATGCGAAAGCTCGTGCCGCAGGCGCTCGGCTCGAGCTCGCGCACGTACTACGAGGCGAGCACCGACACGCTCTACGGCGCCTTCCGCCGCAACGGCGCGGTCGAGTACGTCGGCGCGCTGAGCCTCTCCACCGGCACGATGAAGCACCTCGCCGAGGTACGCGGCGGCACGCTCTATTCGGTGACCTCGCTCGCCTTCGACGCGCAGGCGCGCCGGCTCTTCTTCACCGACAACAACCTCGGCTACCGCGACCTGATGGCGCTCGACCTCGACACCGGCAAGGCGACGAGGCTGCTCGCCCAGGCGCGCATCGGCGAGCTGGTGTTGGACGCGAGCGACCGGTCGCTGATCGGCGTTCGCCACGAAGACGGCTTCGCCAGCCTCGTGCGCGTGCCGTATCCGTACGTCGACTGGCAGGTGCTGCATCGCTTTGCCTACGGTGTCGTGCCGACCGACCTCGACGTCTCGCCCGACGGCGAGCGCCTGTCGGGCTCGGTGGCCGAAGTGAACGGCGACGAGTTCCTGCGCGTCTGGTCGCTCGCGGCCCTGCGCGACGGGCGCCTCGAGCAGCGTGCGCAATTCGGCTTCGGCCAGGCGAACCCGGAGAACTTCGTGTGGTCGCCCGACGGCAAGTACCTCTACGGCAGCAGCTACTTCACGGGCGTCTCGAACATCTTCCGCTGCGACCCCGCGACCGGCGAGAAGGAAGCCGTCACCAACGCCGAGACCGGCGTGTTCCGTGCGCTGCCGCTCGCCGACGGACGTCTCGTCGTGCAGGAGTACACCGGCCAGGGCTTCGTGCCGTCGGTCATCGCCGCGCCGAAGCCGATCGCCGACGTGAGCGCGATCAGGTTCCTCGGCGCCGAGCTCGCGGCCTTGCATCCGGTCGTGCAGACCTGGCAGGTGCCGCCCGCGAACACCGTCGACGAAGAGAAACTGATCACGAAGCGCGGCCCGTACAAGCCGCTCGAGAACCTCTCGCTGCTCAACGCCTTCCCGGTGCTGCAGGGCTACAAGGAGACGGCCGGCGTCGGCTACCGCGTCAACGTCGGCGACACGCTCGGCTACGCGAACTTCGGCCTCACCGCAGCCGTCACGCCCGACCAGGGCGGCCTGAAGAACGACGAGCACACGCACGTCGAGCTCACCGGCCGCTACCTCGGCCTGAGCGGCTCGCTCTCGTGGAACCGCTCCGACTTCTACGATCTCTTCGGGCCGACGATCCGCAGCCGCAAGGGCTTCGCCGCGAAGGTGGCCTACGACATGCCGCTGGTCTACGAAGCGCCGCGCTTCCTCGACCTCAAGCTCTCGCTCGCCCACTACCGAGGCATCGACACGCTGCCGACCGACCAGAACGTCACGAGCAGCTTCACGCGACTGACCACCGCCGAGGGCGGCCTCTACTACGCCAACCTGCGCCGCTCGCTCGGCGCCGTCGACGACGAGCAGGGCATCGCCGCCGCGGCGATCGCGAAGGCCAGCGTCGCGCCCGGCATCTCGACGCAGCAGCTGCGCGGCTACGCCGACTTCGGCATCGCGCTGCCATGGGCGCACTCGTCGCTCTGGTCGCGCACCGCCGCCGGCACGGCGACCGGCCAGCGCAGCAACTCGCTCGCGCCCTTCTACTTCGGCGCCTTCGGCAACAACTACGTCGACAACGGCGAGATCCGGCGCTACCGCGACTACGACTCGATGCCGGGCTTCTCGATCGACGAGATCTCGGGCCTCTCGTTCGTGCGCCAGACCTTCGAGTGGAACCTGCCGGCGCTGATCTTCGACTCGCTCGGCGTACCCGACGCGCACCTCAACTGGCTGCGCCCCACGCTCTTCGCCACCGCCCTGCAGACCGACCCGCGCCGTTCCGCGACGCGGCGCAACTACGCGAGCCTCGGCACGCAGACCGACCTGCGCTTCAGCGTGCTGCACTGGTACGAGATGGTGCTGTCGGCCGGCTACGGCGTCGGCTTCAAGGGCGGCAAGCGCGCCGGCAACGAGTGGATGATCTCGCTCAAGATCCTCTAGCCGCGGCCCGCGTGCCACTGCCCGTCTCCGCATGACTCTCGCCACGCTGCTCTCCGCCGCGCTCTGCCTGTTGCCAGTGCTGTGCTTCCTTGGCGCGCTCTTCTTCCTCGACAGCTACGAGCTGGTGCCGGCGCGCCTCATCGTCGCGATGCTCGTCGTCGGCATGGCGGCGGCCGGCGCCAGCTACGTCGTCAACGGCGCGCTGATCAACGCGCTCGGCTCGGACCTGGAGCCGTACACGCGGCACGTCTCGCCCCTGGTGGAGGAGGCGCTCAAGGCGCTGGTGATCGTGTGGCTCATCCGCACGCACCGCGTCGGCTTCCTGGTCGACGCGGCGATCGTCGGCTTCGCGCTCGGCAGCGGCTTCGCGGTGGTCGAGAACCTCTACGCGCTCTGGCACATCCCCGATGCCGGGGTGTCGACGTGGGTCGTGCGCGGCTTCGGCACGGCCGTGATGCACGGCGGCGCCTCGGCCGGCTTCGCCGTGGTCTCGCTCGCGATCCTCGAGCGCGACGAGCGCCACGGCTACGTCGCGCTCCTGCCCGGCTTCACGGTCGCGGTGCTGCTGCACGCGGCGTTCAACCGCATGAGCCACCAGCCGGTGATCGCCACCGCCGCCGTGCTGGTGGCCGTGCCGGCGCTGGTGCTGCTGGCCTATCACCACGGCGAGCGCACGCTCGCCGAGTGGCTCGGCCACGGCTTCGACGCCGACGCCGAGCGCCTGGCCCTCATGCGCTCGGGCGGCCTGGCCGCATCGCCCACGGGCCGCTACCTGAGCGGTCTCAAGACCCGCTTCCCCGGCCCGGTGATGGCCGACCTGCTCGGCTACCTGCGCCTCTTCACCGAGCTCTCGCTGCGCGCGAAGGGCATGCTGCTGATGCGCGAGAACGGGTTCGAGGCGGAGATCGACGAGGAGACGCGCGGGCAGCTGGAGGAGCTGGGGTATCTGGAGCGGAGCATCGGCGTGACGGGGCTGCTGGCGCTGCATCCGTTGCTGCCGATGCGGCGGAAGGCGTTGCGGCAGCTCTACCTGATGTAGACGACGATTGCGGCCGACGCGCTAGTTCTTTGCGCGCTCCCATCTTCGAAGAGGACCCTGCATGTCACATGCTCGAAGCAGTCATCGGCGCCTCCGCTTCGGCCTGGCCGCCGTCGTCGTGACTGCCTTGCAGGCCTGTGGCGGGGGAGGCGGATCTTCCGCGTCAAGCTCGCCGGGCGGCAGCGGGCCGACGAATCCCCAGCTCCTCAGCATCACCTTCGCGTCGGCGCAGAGCGACTCCGTCGCGCCCGGCGAATCGACGCACTACGAGGCCTACGCGCACTACGTCGGCAACGCCAACGTGAACGTCACGAGCACCGCCGCGTGGAGCTCCTCCGATCCGACGATCGCCGCCGTGCATGCCACGCCGGGCACCTACGGCAATGTCGACGGGATCAAGGCCGGCACCGCCACGATCTCGGCGACGCTCGACGGCGTGGTCAAGAGCGTCACCTTCACCGTGCTCCCGATCAAGTTGCTCGAAGCGGGCGTCACGGATGCGCCTCCCGGCTCAGCGACCGCCGCGTCCATCGACGGGCAAGGCCGATCGAACGTGAGCGTCGCGCACTCGTTCTCCGGCGTCCTCTTCGGCACGACGCCTCTGCTCAACGCGTGGAGCCGGCAGCCGCCGGGCGATTGGTATGCCAGGACACGCGTGAACTCCGCCGTCACCGATGACAAGCCGACCCTTCCGATACTCTCGACCAACGCAGCCCGGGAGCGCGCGGCGCCTGGACGAGGCGCTGCGCGAGGCCGGATCGCTGTGTTGAGCCATGCCGGCTACGCTCGCGTCCATCACAAGGAGGCGAGGCCATGCTGAAGGTCTACGGTTTTTCGAAGGTCAATGCCTGGGCGCGGGGGAACACGCGCGACCTGCGCGTGCTCTGGGCGCTCGAAGAGATGCAGATGCCCTTCGAGCTGGTCGGGATGGATCATCCCGCGCACGACCTGAACAGCGACGCCTACCGCCGCCTCAGTCCGTTCGAGCAGATCCCGGCCATCGACGACGATGGCGTGGTGCTGTCCGAGTCGGCGGCGATCCTGATCTACCTGGCGAAGAAGGCCGGCAAGCTGATCCCGGCCGACCCGGCCGGCGAGGCGCAGGTGGTGCGCTGGTGCTTCGCCGCCATGAACACGGTCGAGCTGCCGCTCCTGACGCTCATCCTCCTCGGCTTCGTGACCAAGAAGGACGAGGCTCCGACCTACCGCGACTTCACGATCGTCTGGGCCAAGCGCCACCTCGCCAACCTCGACCGTTGGCTCGACGGCCGCGAGTTCATCGCGACCGAAGCATTCACCGTCGCCGACATCCTGATGGCGCACGCGCTCGACGAG
>JAYTHL010000163.1:0-5757 GCA_043732605.1 Rhizobacter sp.
TCGCCCATCGGCGCGAGCGCCTGCGCGGCGTTCCAGGAAAGGTTGCCCGCGTGGCAGAAGGCGAGGTCGGCCTCCTCGAGCGCCCACGGCAGCTGCGCCTTCACCGTGCCGAGCTTCATCGTGTTCGAGCGCGGCTCGAACACCGCCAGGATGCGCGCTGCGCCGACCTTGCGGCGCAGGCCGTCGATGGTCGTGCGCATGGCGGTCGGGTGGTGCGCGAAGTCGTCGTAGACAGACACGCTGCCGACGACGCCGCGCAGCTCGAGCCGGCGCCGCACGTTGCGGAACTCGGCCAGTGCGCGTGCCGACGTCTCCGGATCGACGCCGACGTGCTCGGCCGCCCCGATCGCGGCGAGCGCGTTGAGCTGGTTGTGCTCGCCGAGCAGCGACCACTCGACTCGCGCGATCTTGAGGCCGCCGCGCAGAACGTCGAAAGCGTGCGGCTCGCCGCGCGCGCGCAGCATGCCGGGCGCTTCCTTCCTGCCGCCGAAGCGCTGCACGTCGCTCCAGCAGCCCATCGCGAGGACACGCTGCAATGCGTCGTCGCGCGCGTTGACGACGATCCGGCCCTGGCCCGGCACGGTGCGCACGAGGTGGTGGAACTGGCGCTCGATGTCGGCGAGGCTGTCGAAGATGTCGGCGTGGTCGAACTCGAGGTTGTTGAGGATCGCCGTGCGCGGCCGGTAGTGGACGAACTTGCTGCGCTTGTCGAAGAACGCGGTGTCGTATTCGTCGGCCTCGATCACGAACGGCGCGGCGGCGCCGCCCAGGCGCGCCGAGACCTTGAAGTTGAGCGGCACGCCGCCGACGAGGAAGCCGGGCGAGCGGCCCGCGTGCTCGAGGATCCAGGCGAGCATCGATGTCGTCCCGGTCTTGCCGTGCGTGCCGGCGACGGCCAGCACGTGGCGATGCGCCAGGACGTGATCGGCGAGCCACTGCGGGCCGCTCGTGTACGACGCGTTGGCGTCGAGCACCGCTTCGAGCAGCGGGTTGCCGCGCGTGATCGCGTTGCCGATCACGAAGAGATCGGGCGCGAGGGCGAGCTGGCCGGCGTCGTAGCCCTCGATCAGCTCGATGCCCAGGGCGGCGAGCTGGTCGCTCATCGGCGGGTAGACATTGGCGTCGCAGCCCGTGACGCGGTGCCCGGCCTCGCGCGCGAGCGCCGCGAGGCCGCCCATGAACGTGCCGCAGATGCCCAGGACGTGCAGATGCATCGGAAGATTCTAGGAGTGCGGATGGCGTCGTTGCGGGAAGGAGCTGCGTCCGAGTCCGACATCGCCGCGCTTCTTCGGCGATGCACGGTCCTTCGCAATCGGCGTGCCCGCCGACGGCGCCGAAGCGGGAGTCAGCCGCGCAGGCTCTCGGCGGCCGCCACGACGGTCGCGGCGATGTCGTCGTGGCTGTGCGCGGCGCTGACGAAGCCGGCTTCGTAGAGCGCGGGTGCGAGGTAGACGCCGCGATCGAGCATGGCGTGGAAGAAGCGGTTGAAGCGCTCCTTGTCGGTCGCCATCACCTCGCGGTAGGTCTGCGGCAGCTCGGCCGAGAAGAAGAAGCCGAACATGCCGCCTTCGCAGTCGCCGGTCATCGACACGCCGGCGCCCTGGGCTGCTTCGAGCAGGCCGGTGAGCAACCCGCGCGTGCGCGCCGCGAGGGCGTCGAAGAAGCCGGGCCTGGAGATCTCGCGCAAAGTGGCGAGGCCGCACGCCGTTGCGACCGGGTTGCCCGAGAGCGTGCCGGCCTGGTAGACGGGCCCGAGCGGCGCCAGCTGCTCCATCACGGCGCGCTTGCCGCCGAACGCGGCCAGCGGCATGCCGCCGCCGATCACCTTGCCGAAGACGCTCAGATCAGGCTCGAAGCCCCGGATCGCCTTCGCATACAGACTCTGCGCGCCGCCGAGGGCGACGCGAAAGCCGGTCATCACCTCGTCGAAGATCAGGAGGGCGCCGTGCTCGGTGCACAGCTCGCGCAGTCGGGTCATGAACGGCACCGAAGCGCGCACGAAGTTCATGTTGCCGGCGATCGGCTCGATCGCGACGCAGGCGATCTGCGCGCCGTGCAGCGCGAACGCCTGCTCGAGCCCGGCGACGTCGTTGTAGTCGAGGACGAGCGTGTCGCGCACGACCGCCTCGGGCACGCCGGCGCTGGTCGGGTGACCGAAGGTCGCGAGGCCCGAGCCCGCCTTCACGAGCAACGCATCGGCGTGGCCGTGATAGCAGCCCTCGAACTTGACGATCATGTTGCGGCCGGTCGCGCCGCGCGCCAGGCGCAGCGCGCTCATCGCCGCTTCGGTGCCCGAGCTCACCAGGCGGAGCTGGTCGATCGACGGCACGATGTCGATGATCGCCTCGACCAGCTCGGTCTCGCGTGCGGTCGGCGCGCCGAACGAGAGGCCGCCGTCGACCGCGGCATGCACTGCAGCCTGCACGGCAGGGTGGCGATGGCCGAGGATCATCGGCCCCCACGAGCCGATGTAGTCGATGTAGCGCGTGCCTTCGGCGTCGAAGAGGTACGCGCCGTCGGCGTGGTCGATGAAGCGCGGCGTGCCGCCGACGGCGCGGAAGGCGCGCACCGGCGAGTTCACGCCGCCGGGGATCACGCGCTTGGCGTGCTCGAACAGCTGGGCATTGGTCGTCATGGCGTCGTCGGGCGCGGTGCGCCCCTCAATGAACGTGGCGCGGGTTCTTGGGCGCGGTCGCCGCATCGCCGTCGCCGGCCGGAGGCGGCTCGTCGCTGCCGCCGATGTCGTCCTCGCCTTCGTCGGGCAAGGCCCAGAAGAAGCGGTCGGGGATCACGTTGCCCATGCCGGGCCGAAAGCCCGCGTCGAGCGCCTGGTCGAGGAAGGCGAGCGCCTCGCCGACCGCGGCGTGGAGCTCGACGCCGGTCGCGATCAGCGCGGCGAGCGCGGCGGAGAGCGTCTCGCCGGCGCCGACGAAGGTCGTCTCGAAGCGCTCGAACTTCTCGCCCGTGATCGCGCCCTGCGGCGATGCGAGGACGTTGTCGAGGAACTGGTCGGGCAGCGGGATGCTCGTGACGAGCACGTAGCGCGCGCCGTATTTGTTGGCCGCGACCGCGATCTCGCGCGACGACGGCGGCCGCTCGCCTTCCCAGTCGGGCAGGAGGAAGTCGGTCAGCGTCTGGTGACTGCCGACGAGCACTTCGGTCTGCGGCAGCACGAGGTCGCGGAAGGCCTCGAGATAGGACTGCTGCTCGTCTTCCTCGACCCAGGCGAGGTTCGGCAGGTAGGCGATGAGGGGCACGTCGGGATAGTCGGAGAGGATCTCGGCGACGGCGCTCACGCCTTCGGTCGAGCCGAGGAATCCCACCTTCCAGGCCGCGATCGTCACGTCCTCGAGAACGCTCCTGGCCTGCTCGACGATCACATCGGCGTCGATCGCGTGGTGATCGAAGATCTCGGCCGTGTCGCGCATCACGATGCTGGTCACGACCGGCAGTGCGTGTGCACCCATGGCGGCTATCGTCGACACGTCGCCGGCGCAGCCGCCCGCGCCGCTCGGGTCGCTGACGTTGAAGCTCATGACGCACGCGGGCGCCGCCTGCTCTTCGAGAACGCCGGGGTCGGCTTCGGCAGCAGGGGAGACGTCGGTCATGGAGTGCTCGAGAGGCGCGGAGAGAGCCGGTCGCAAAGGCCTGCTTGAGACCTCTAGGCGAACGTGAAGAATGTTGCGTATGTACCTACACAGCCTTGCTTTTTCGCGAAGGGCCGTGTCTACAATCTGTTCGCATTGTAGTGAAGGCATAGACCCGAGACGTGAGCGACCCCAAGACCTGGATGTGCCTGATCTGCGGCTGGATCTACGACGAGGCGGCGGGCGATCCGGAACACGGCCTGGCCGCCGGAACGCTTTGGGCCGACGTGCCGATGAACTGGACCTGTCCGGAATGCGGCGCTCGCAAGGAAGACTTCGAGATGGTGCAGATCTGATCGGACAGCGTTCGCGCGCCGCCGATGGGTCTCGTGTCAGACCCCAGTTCGTTGAGGAGAACATCAGGTGACGAACGCGGCCCCCGCCGAAACAGCCGGATTGAAAGTGCTCGTCATCGACGACAGCAACACGATCCGTCGCAGCGCCGAGATCTTCCTCAAGCAGGGCGGCTACGAAGTGCTCCTCGCCGAAGACGGCTTCGATGCCCTGTCGAAGGTCAACGACCACGACCCCGACCTGATCTTCTGCGACATCCTGATGCCGCGTCTCGACGGCTACCAGACCTGCGCGATCATCAAGCGCAACGCCAAGTTCCAGGGCGTGCCGATCATCATGCTGTCGTCGAAGGACGGCCTGTTCGACAAGGCGCGCGGCCGGATGGTGGGCTCGGAGGACTATCTGACCAAGCCCTTCACCAAGGATCAGCTGCTGACGGCGGTGCTGCAGCACCGGCGCACGGCCTAGGCGACGGGTCGACGTGAGCATGGGCACGGGGCAGGACCGACGCACCTGCGGCGAGACGGCGCGACGCTCTTCGATTGAGAACCGAGCGATAAAGAACCGAGATTGACATGCCGATCCAGAAAATCCTGCTCGTCGACGACTCGAAGACCGAGTTGCACCATCTCTCCGAGCTGCTCGGCAAGAGCGGCTTTTCCGTGCGCACTGCCGAGAACGGCGAAGAGGCGATGAAGCGTCTCGGCGAGGACAAGCCCGACCTGATCCTGATGGACGTCGTGATGCCCGGCCAGAACGGCTTCCAGCTGACGCGCGCCATCACCCGCGACCCGCGCTTCTCGACCGTGCCGGTGATCATGTGCACGAGCAAGAACCAGGAGACCGACAAGGTCTGGGGCATGCGCCAGGGCGCGCGCGACTACATCGTCAAGCCGGTCGATCCGACCGAATTGATGGCCAAGATCCACGCCTTCGACTGACTCGCTGCGCTGCAAACGGAACGATGTGAATGGCGAACAAGCAGGCGCTGCGCGACCTCCAAAGCCGTCTGGCCGAACGGCTGCAGGCCGCGCGTACCGAGCCGCTCGCCCGCTCGTGGCTGGCGGTCGAGTGCGCGTCGAACGGCTTCCTGTTCCCGCTGCGCGAGGCCGGCGAGATCTTCTCCGTGGCTCCGATGGCGCCGGTGCCGCACAGCCACCGCTGGTTCCTCGGCGTGTCGAACCTGCGCGGCCATCTCCACGGCGTCGTCGACCTGGCCGGGTTCCTCGGCCTGAAGAGCGCCGAGTCGCCGCGCGACCAGGGCCGGCTCGTCGGCTTCAACCAGTCGCTCGACATCAACTGCGTGCTCCTGGTCGATCGCCTGTCGGGGCTGCGCAGCGAAGACGAGCTCACCCGCGACAGCGACGAGACGGGCGTGCGCCCGAGCTTCGCCGGCGCGCGCTTTCGCGACGCGTCGTCGCGCGTGTGGCAGGAACTGCATCTCGCCGAGCTGGCGGTAGACGAGACGTTTCTCAGGATCGTGGTCTAGGGATGAGGCCCCCACGCTCACTTCGTTCACTGCCCCCCGAGGGGGCGCCAGTGCTCTTCGGACGGCCGGGCGGGCACTGGGTGACTGGCAGCCATCGATGGGGGTCGTCCGGCACGCGGCGATGGAACAACGCTATGAGGTCCATATGAGCTTCGTGAACAAGATCAAGGGATGGGGCCACAAGGGCGCCGAAACCGACAGCGACGTGCTCGAGCACGATCGCCCGCACGACGACGCCTATCCGTCGGGCGGCGCGGCCGCGGCCGGTGCGACCACCGACCTGCCGCTCGTCGACATCGAAGCCGCGTCGGCGTTCGACGCCGCGCC
>JAYTHL010000164.1:0-1644 GCA_043732605.1 Rhizobacter sp.
AAGACGCTGTCGACAACGGTCGCCAGCGCCGGCCAGTGCGTGAAGGCGACGAGCAGCGTCAGCGCCGGCAGCAGGAGCAGCCAAGGCGTGACGGCGGGGGCGAGGCGCTTCATCCGGGTTCCGTCGCCACGCCACGCATTCGCACGACTACTTCTTGAAGTCCTTCAGGATCCGCGTCGCCTCGCGCTGCGAATCTCTCATTGCATCGGCGGGCGACTTCGAGCCGGTGAGCGCCGCCTGCAGGCCGTTGTTGAGCGCGGTCGTCACGCGCTGGTTGTCGTGGGTCGAGAGCTCTGCCACCGAGTACTGGAGCTGGTCGCGCGCGACTGCCGCCTGCGGCACGTCCTGCGCGTACTTCTTCATCTCCGGCGTGTCCCATGCCGCCGGTGTGACCGCGACGTATCCGGTCGCGATGCTCCACTGCGCCGCGCGCTGCGGCGCCGTCGCCCACTTGGCGAACTTGAGCGCGGCCTGCTGCTCGGCCGGTGTCGTCTTGGCGAAGATGTAGAAGTTGCCGCCGCCCGTCGGGCTGCCCGGATGCTTCTTCGCCGGCAGCATCGCGACGCCGAAGGGGAAGCCGGCGTTGGCGCGGATGTTGGTGAGGTTGCCGGTCGTGGTCCAGATCATCGCCGCCTTCTTCTCGAAGAAGTCCTTCGGCGTCGTACCCCACTCGATCACGCCGGACGGCATGACCTTGTGCTTCGCGGAGAGGTCGACCCAGTACTGGAGCGCCTCGATCACGCCAGGCTTGTCGAAGTAGGTCTCGGTGCCGGCGTCGTTCATCAGCATGGCGTCGTTGGGCGTCGTCAGGCCCTGGAACAGCCAGTACGGGAAGCCCGACGACGGGATCTTCACGCCCCACTGCGTCACGTTGCCGCTGGCGTCGGTCTTGGTCAGCTTCTTCGCGAACTCGACCATCTGGTCCCAGCTTGCCGGGCCCTTCTCGGGGTCGAGGCCGGCTTCCTTGAACGCATCCTTGTTCCAGTAGAGGACGATGGTCGAGCGCTGGAACGGGATGCCCCAGGTCTTGCCGCCGGTGCGGCTGTTCATCATGAAGCTCTTGTAGAAGCCGTCGAGCCATTTCCTGTCGTCGGCCGACTTGGCGAGGTCGTCGATCGGCACGATCGCGTCCTCGTCGATGAGCGAGAACATGTCGGTCGAGAGCAGCACCGCGAGCTGCGGCGGCTTGCCGCTCTTTGTCGCGGTGAGCACCTTGACGATGCTCTCCTGGTAGGAGCCCGAGTAGACCGGGTTGACCTTGATGTCCGGGTTCTCCTTGGAGAAGTCGGCGGCCATCTGGTCGATGGTCTTGGTCACCGGGCCGCCGACGGCGACCGGGTAGTAGAAGTTGATCTCGGTGACCACTTGCGCTGCGGCGGGAAGCGCGGCCCCGGCCGCGACGGCAAGGGCGATCAGGCGAAGGGTTCTGTTCATCTCGTGTGTCTCCGGAATCGAATCGAGCGGGAAGGGATCAGTCGGCGGCGAACGCGACGTCGTCGCGCCGCTGGTTCGTCGCCGCATCGAACCAGTGGGTGTCTTCGGGCGACCAGCCGAGCCGCACGTGCGTGCCTTCGGCGAGGTCGTGGCGGCCGGGCAGGCGGGCGGCGAGGGTGTCGGCGAGCGTGCCACCGGCCGATGTCGAGC
>JAYTHL010000165.1:0-1643 GCA_043732605.1 Rhizobacter sp.
CGCCGATCACGGTCGCCTGGAAGAGAGTCAATCCCTTAACGAAGAAGGCCGCGTGCTCGACGACACGGCGTCCGTCGGGGCGCTTGCCGACGATCCGCAGGCGCGCGCTCTGCGCGTTCGGCGTCGCGCCGGGAATCGCCGGCGTCGCTTCGGCCGAGGCGGTGCCGTCGACGTTGGCGATCGCCTGGCCGCGCCAGGCCTCGAGCAGGGCGGTCACCCGCGACGCGTCGGCGGCGTCGGCGGTGGCGAGCGCGAACGCACTGCCCGCAGCGCTGCATGAATGCAGGCGCATGGTGAGCGTCTCGGTGCCGATCCGCGCCGGCCGCTCCTGACGCTCGGGCCGGCAGGGAAACATCATCGCCACGCCACTGCCTTCGGGGCGCGACTCGCGCCAGTCGAGCGCGGGCGAGCATGCGAGCATCGACACCGCAACGACCAAGCCGGCCCAACCCAGCGGCAGGCCGCCGGTCGTCGTGGCCGTCGTCGTCATCGCGTCATTATCCCGAGGCTCGCGCGCAACCGCCGCGTCGACAATGGCCGCATGAGCGATGCCGACCGTCCTGCCCCGATGGCCCTCGCTGGCGTGCGCGTCCTCGACCTGTCGCGGGTGCTCGCCGGTCCCTGGTGCACGCAGACGCTGGCCGACCTCGGCGCCGACGTGATCAAGGTCGAGCGGCCGTCACGGCCCGGAGCGCCCGGCGGCGACGACACGCGCGGCTGGGGTCCGCCATTCGTGCGCAACAGCGCTGGCGCCGAGACCGGGGACGCCGCCTACTACCTCGGCACCAACCGGAACAAGCGGTCGATCACGATCGACATGGCCGTCGCCCAGGGCGCCGATCTCGTGCGCACGCTGGCGTCGACCGCCGACGTGCTGGTCGAGAACTTCAAGGTCGGCGACATGGCGCGCCACCGGCTCGACGCGGCCTCGCTGCTCGCGCTCAACCCGCGCCTGGTCTACTGCTCGATCACCGGCTTCGGCCAGACCGGGCCGTACCGAGAGCGGGCCGGCTACGACTACGCGATCCAGGGCATGGGCGGCCTGATGAGCGTCACCGGTCCGTCGCGCGCCGAGATCGCCGACGACGCTCCCGGGGGCGGACCGCAGAAGGTCGGTGTCGCCGTCGCCGATCTCTTCACCGGCATGTACGCCGCGACCGCGATCCTCGCCGCGCTGCGCCACCGCGACCTCACCGGCCAGGGTCAGGCGATCGACATGGCGCTGCTCGACACCCAGGTCGCGATGCTGGCCAACCTCGGCGCCGGCTACCTCACCACCGGCATCGCGCCGCAGCGCGCCGGCAACGCGCACCAGAACATCGTCCCGTACCAGGTATTCGAGGTCGCAGACGGGCATCTCATCCTGGCGGTCGGCAACGACGGCCAGTTCGCGCGCTTCTGCGCGGTCGCGGGCTGCAGCGAGCTCGCCCTCGACGAACGCTTCGCACGCAACGCGGGCCGCGTGCGTCATCGCGAAATCCTGGTGCCGATCCTCGCGGCGCGGCTCAAGCTGAAGCCACGTGCCGAGTGGCTCGCCGCGCTCGAAGCCGCGAAGGTGCCGGCCGGCCCGATCAACGATCTCTCCCAAGTCTTCGCCGACCCGCACGTGCGCTCGCGCGACATGACGGTCGAGATGGCGCATC
>JAYTHL010000166.1:0-1641 GCA_043732605.1 Rhizobacter sp.
GCCGACAAGAGCTTCGCCGACATCATCCGCCAATACATCGCCGACTGCCGCGCCGCACCCGACGCGGCGCAGACGCTCAAAGGCCTGAACGAAGAGGAACGACGCGCATGAACCAGATCGATCTCGCCGGCCGCGTCGCGGTCGTCACTGGCGGTGCCCAGGGCATCGGCTACGCCATCGCCGAGCGGATGCTCGCCTCGGGTGCGTCGGTCGTGCTGTGGGACGCCGACGCGGTCAAGCTCGCCGAAGCCAAAAGCTCGCTCGGCCACGCGGGCAAGGTGTTCACCGAGCAGGTCGAGCTCACGAACGAAACCGACGTCGCGGCCGCCACCGCGCGCAGCATCGCCGCGGCGAAGAAGATCGACATCCTCGTCAACAACGCCGGCATCACCGGCGGCAACGCGACGACGTGGGAGCTCGCGCCCGACGTCTGGCGCCGCGTCATCGAGGTCAACCTGGTCGCGCCCTATCTCGTGTGCCGTGCCGTCGTGCCGCACATGGTCGGCAACAAGTACGGCCGGATCATCAACATCGCCTCGGTCGCGGGCAAGGAAGGCAATCCGAACGCGTCGCACTACAGCGCGTCGAAGGCCGGCCTGATCGCACTCACGAAGTCGCTCGGCAAGGAGCTCGCCGGCAAGGGCGTGCTCGTCAACGCCGTCTCGCCGGCGGCGGCGAAGACGGCGATGTTTGCGACCATGACGCAGCAGCACATCGACTTCATGCTGTCGAAGATTCCGATGGGCCGCTTCCTGGAAGTCGGCGAGGCGGCGGCGATGGTCGCCTGGCTGGCCTCGGAGGACTGCTCGTTCACGACCAGCTCGGTCTTCGATCTGTCGGGCGGGCGAGCGACATACTGATCTCGCCGGTCGCTGCTGTGAAAAGCGCCTACGTCATCGTCAACGCGGGCTCGGGCGGCGGCCACGACGACGAGCGCGTCCAGTGGCTCACCGGCCTCTTCGAGCGCGCCGGCGCGACCGCCGAGGTCCATCTCGCGCGCGGCGGCGTCGAGCTCACGGCGCTGGCGAAGGAAGCGCTGGCGCGCCGGCCCGACGTGGTCGTCGCGGGTGGCGGCGACGGCACGATCAGCGGTGTCGCCTCGGTGCTTGCTGGCAGCGACGTGCCGCTCGGCGTGCTGCCGCTCGGCACGCTCAATCACTTCGCCAAAGACCTCGGCATGCCGCTCGACGTCGAGGCCGCGATCCGGCGCATCGTCGACGGCCGGCAGATGCGGGTCGACGTCGGCGAGGTCAACGGTCGGGTCTTCATCAACAACTCGAGCCTCGGCCTCTATCCCGACATCGTCCACGACCGCGAGCGGCAGAGGAAGCGCCTCGGCCGCAGCAAATGGCCGGCGCTCGCCTGGGCCAGCGTCACCGCGCTGCGCCGGTTCTCGTTCATGAGCGTGCGCCTGTCGATCGACGGCCGCGACCGGCCGCGCCGCACGCCTTTCGTCTTCATCGGCAACAACGCCTACGTGATGCAAGGATTCGCGATCGGTGAGCGGACGGCGATCGACGGCGGCCACCTGAGCCTCTACGTCGTCCATCGCGCCGGACGGTTGCGGCTGCTGCAGCTCGCCATCCGCGCCCTGTTCGGACGGCTCGACCAGGCGCGCGACTTCGAGGTGACCCCCGCGAC
>JAYTHL010000167.1:0-1641 GCA_043732605.1 Rhizobacter sp.
CCGATGCGAACCGCCAGCTGGTGCTCGCGCGCCCGGCTCGCGTTCTCGCGCGCCATCGCCTGCTGGAATGCGACGATGCCCTTGACGCCCGCCTCGGAATCCGGGAAGACGCAGAACACGCCGTCGCCGACGGCATCGACGATGCGGCCCTGCGCATCGGTGGCGGCCTGCGCGAGCAGGTCGAAATGCAGCTGGTGCAGCTGGCGGCCGACGGCGTCGCCGAAGCGCGAGAAGTACGGCGTGGAGCCGACGATGTCGGAGAACGCCATCAGCAGCGAGCGCTCGAAGCGGTGCCTGAGCTCGTGCTGCAACTGGTTCTGCAGACGGATGATCTCCGTCATGCTGAGGGTATTGAGAGTACTGAGGTCGATCATCTGCGGCGTCTACCCGGACGAAAGTGATTGTCAGGCCAGCGGCGCTATCCTGCTAGTGCGCTGCAGGCGCCCACGCCATGGCACCGTCCCAGATCTTCATCAGCTACCGCCGCGACGACGCTGCAGGCTACGCGCGCGCGATCAACGACGAGCTGATCCGCAGCTTCGGTGCGGAGCGGGTCTTCATCGACGTCGACGACATCAACGCCGGGCAGCCGTTCAGCGAGGTCATCCAGCGCTCGGTCGCCGACTCGGCGGTGCTGCTGGCACTGATCGGCAAGCGCTGGCGGGGCGAGCGCGAGGGCGCGCCGCCGCGCATCTTCGACGCCGGCGATTTCGTCCGGCAGGAAGTCGCGGCGGGGCTGGCGAAGGGACTGCGCGTCATCCCCGTGCTGCTCGACGGCGCGACCATGCCCGACCCGGCGCACCTGCCGCCGGAGCTCGCCCCTTTGGCCGGACGCAACGCGCTGGAGCTCGACAACACGCGCTTCGCCGCCGACATGGCCCGCCTCGTGCACGAGGTGCGCAACGTGCTTGGCGACACGGCGGCGCCGCCGCCGACGCGCAGGGCGTTCACGCACTGGGGACTGGCCGGCGCGCTGGTGGGCGTGGCAGCGGTGGCGACGCTCTGGCAGTGGCGGTCGCCGGCGCCCGCATCTGCGCCCGTGGCGCAAGCGCCTGCGCCGGTCGTGCGTCCGCCGATCAACGGCGAATGGCGGGCCGATGTCGACTACGACTGGCCCAACGCGCACTACAGCGAGCGCTTCGTGTTCTCCGGCGAAGGCGACGAGGTGCACGGCAGCACCTCGTACCTCGGCATCGCGCGCGGCGTGCTCGAGAGCCGCATCGATGCAGCGGGCCTCGGCTTCGTGACGCGGACGAGCGAGACGGCGGGTGCCGGCGGCAGCGAGACGGCGATCGTGCATCGCTACCGTGGCCGGCTGGCCGGCGACGAGATCCGGTTCGTCATGCAGAGCGAGGGCGGCAGCTCGGCGCACCAGCCGGTCGAGTTCGTCGCCCGCCGCGTCGCGGCGAGCGCGTCGCAGGCGGGCCGCTGAAGCGACCGCAACGACGCCTCACCATCGTCATCCGCCCGCGAGCTTGCTCTTGTAGCCTTCCTTCGCGAGCAGCGCGGCGATCGCGTCGCGGTGATCGCCCTGAAATTCCAGCGCTCCGTCCTTGACCGTGCCACCTGTCCCGCACGCGGCCTTCAGACGCTTCGAGAGCGCGCTCAACTCCGGCTCGTCGAGGACCAGGCCCGTCACCA
>JAYTHL010000168.1:0-1640 GCA_043732605.1 Rhizobacter sp.
CGCATCGAGGTCACCGACGGGCTCGAGCCGACGGCCCGCGTCGTCGTCTCGGGTGGAGGCTTCCTCGCCGAAGGCGACACGGTGCGCGTCGTCGACGCACCGCCCGCGATGACCGCCGCCTCCGCGCCGAAGCCATGATCAACGTCTCCTCCTGGTCGATCAAGAACCCCATCCCCGGGGTGCTGCTCTTCATCATGCTCACGGCCATCGGCCTGATGAGCTTCAAGGCGATGAAGATCCAGAACTTTCCGGACATCGACCTGCCGACGGTGACGGTGACCGCGCAGCTCCCGGGCGCCTCGCCATCGCAGCTCGAGACCGACGTCGCGAGGAAGCTCGAGAACCAGATCGCGACGCTGCAAGGCGTCAAGCACATCTACACCTCGGTGCAGGACGGCGTCTCGACGACGACGGTCGAGTTCCGGCTCGAGAAGCCCACGCAGGAAGCGGTCGACGACGTGCGCGACGCAGTCTCGCGCGTGCGCTCCGACCTGCCCGCCGACCTGCGTGATCCGGTGATCTCGAAGTTCGATCTCGCCGGCTCGCCGATCCTCACCTACACGGTCGCGTCGAGCCGCATGGACGACGAGGCGCTGTCGTGGTTCGTCGACGACACCGTCACCCGCGCGCTGCTCTCGGTGCGCGGCGTCGGCGCCGTCTCGCGCGTCGGCGGCGCGACGCGCGAAGTGCGCGTCGAGCTCGATCCGGCGCGGCTGCAGGCGCTCAACGCCACCGCCGCCGACATCTCGCGCCAACTGCGCCAGACGCAACGCGAATCGTCGGGCGGACGCACCGACGTCGGCGGCGCCGAGCAATCGGTGCGCACGATCGCGACGGTGCAATCGGCGGCCGAGCTGGCGCAGATCGAGATCACGCTCGCCGACGGCCGGCGCATCCGCCTCGACCAGGTCGCGCGCGTCGCCGACACGGTCGGCGAGAAGCGCTCGGCGGCCTACCTCAACGGCCAGCCTGTCGTCGGCTTCGAGATCGTGCGCACGCGCGGCGCCGGCGAGGTCGATGTCGAGCGCGGCGTGCGCGCGGCCCTCGCCACGCTGAAGGAAACGACGCCGAGCATCACGATCACCGAGGCCTTCAACTTCGTCGATCCTGTCGAGCAGAACTACGACGGCTCGATGTTGCTGCTCTACGAAGGCGCAGCGCTCGCCGTGCTCGTCGTCTTCCTGTTCCTGCGCGACTGGCGGGCGACGCTCGTGGCCACGACGGCGCTGCCACTCTCGATCATCCCGACCTTCTGGGCGATGTCGCTGCTCGGCTTCTCGCTCAACGGCGTGACGCTGCTCGCGCTCTCGCTCATCGTCGGCATCCTGGTCGACGACGCGATCGTCGAGATCGAGAACATCATGCGTCACCTCGGCATGGGCAAGAAGCCCTACCAGGCGGCGATGGAGGCGGCCGACGAGATCGGCCTGGCGGTCATCGCGACGACCTTCACGCTGATCGCCGTGTTCCTGCCGACCGCGTTCATGAGCGGCGTGCCGGGCAAGTTCTTCGTCCAGTTCGGCTGGACCGCGGCGATCGCCGTCTTCTTCTCGCTCGTCGTCGCACGGATGCTGACGCCGATGATGTCGGCGTACGTGCTGAAGCCGCCGAAGAAGGCGCACGTCGAGGGCCGCTGGATC
>JAYTHL010000169.1:0-5735 GCA_043732605.1 Rhizobacter sp.
GTTCCGGGCGGCGGTCATCTGCGCGAGAAGACGGCGGTGCTCGCGGGCTTCGCGCAGCAGGCCCTGGTCGCGGAGCCGGACTTCGACACGGCGGCGGTGCTGAGCGCCATCGCCGCCGAGGCGGCACGAACCGTACCGATCGCATTCGCCGTCGATGCCGCCATCAGCCTCGACGCCCACGCACCGCTCCTCGGCTGGTCGATCCGCGACGGCGAGCCGGTGGGCGACGGCGATCCGTCGATCGGCAGGCTCCTCGCTGATCTGCCACGCGCGCAACGCGCCTCCGCCCTCCTCTGCCTCGCGTTCGAGGAAGACTTCGCCGTGCTCGACGGCGACACGGCGACCGTGCCCTGGCTCGCTGTCTGCCTGCCGTCGCGCTGGGCGCCCGCGGAGAAGGTCGGCCGCCATTTCGCCGAGATCCACGCGCCGGTCGCCGACAGCGCGATGCTCGCGGCCGCGAGCGCGTCGCTGGCGCGCCTGGTCACCGGCGACGAGCGCTGGGAACGCTTCGTCTGGACGATCTCGCCCGATCCGCACCTGAACCAGCATCCGGCGCAAGGCGCAAGCGCGTGGCCTGCCGGCGTCGATGCCGAGACGCTCGCGGCGTGCGCGTGCTTTCGCAGCGAGCACCAGACCTTCATCCCGATCGCGGGCTCGCGCCGGGCCGTCTTCACTATCCATGTCGAAAGCCGTCCGCTCGTCGAGGCCGTGGCAAAGGGCGACGCTGCGCAACGCCTGCACGATGCGCTGGCCAGCATGACGCCGGCGGTGCTCGCCTACCGCGGCCTGGTCCACGCGCGCGATCGCCTGCTCGCGTGGTTGGCCGCGCAACCGGCAACGCACACGCCGCGATGAACACCGCGCCGATCCGGCCCGCCGCCATCGACCGCGACGCCGACGGCACGCCGCGATCGCGCGAGCACGGCGACATCTATCACCCGCGCGGCGGTGCCCTCGCGCAGGCCCGCCACGTCTTCCTCGACGGCGACGCGCTGGCGGCGCGATGGCGCGGCCGCGAGCGCTTCGTCGTCCTCGAGACCGGCTTCGGCCTCGGCAACAACTTCCTCGCGACCTGGGCGGCGTGGCGCGACGATCCGCAGCGCTGCAACCGCCTCCATTTCCTGTCGATCGAGTCCGCACCGCCGACCCGCGCCGACATCGCCACAGTCGAGCGGGAGGCGCCGCTGCAGCCGCTCGCCACCGCGCTCGCCGACCGCTGGCCGCCCTGCACCTGGAATCTGCACCGGCTCGCCTTCGACAACGGCGCGGTCGAGCTCGTGCTCGCGTTCTGAGATGTCGCCGCATGGCTGGCGCAGCTCATCGCCAGCGTCGACGCGTTCTTCCTCGACGGCTTCGCCCCGGCGCGCAATCCGGCGATGTGGGACGCGCGCCTCTTCAAGGCGATGGCACGGCTCGCCGCGCCTGGTGCGAGTGTCTCGACGTGGACCGCGGCGCGCGCTGTGCGCGAGGGTCTGCGTGCGGCCGGCTTCGACGTCGCGCTCGCGCCGGGCGCGAACGGCAAGCGGGACATCACGCGCGCGACGTTCGCGCCGCGCTTCACGCCGCGACCGACGTCGAGGCGAGCTGCATCGTCGGCCGTCCGGACGCAGCGTGCGTCCGACGATGGCGATGCCGTTGTCATCGTCGGCGCCGGACTGGCAGGCTGTGCGCTCGCCGCCGCGCTCGCCACTAGCGGACGCCGGGTCGTTCTGATCGAGCGTGGCACGGAGGTCGCGGGCGAGGCATCGGGCAACGCCGCGGGCCTGTTCCATGGCGTCGTCCACGCGGCGGACGGACGGCACGCCCGGTTTCATCGCGCCGCGGCATTCGCCGCCCACGACGCCGTCGCGCGGGCATGCGCGCGCCACGGCGTGCCTGGCAGCACCGACGGCCTGCTCCGCCTCGAGCCCGACGCCGATGCCGATGCGAATTCGCTGCAGTCGCTCGTCGACGCGCTCGGCGTCCCGGCCGACTACGTACGCGCGTTGACGGCAGAAGCGGCAAGCGCGCTGGCCGGCGTGACATTGGCGGCGCCCGCATGGCACTACGCGCACGGCGGCTGGGTCGATCCGCGCGCACTCGCACGCTCGTGGCTTGCCGACGCGGGATCGACCGTCGAGCTGCGCTTGGGTTGCGATGTCGATGCGCTGCGACGGGTCGGCGACCGCTGGGTCCTCCTCGACACCGACGGCACGACGCTCGTCGCCGCGACGACCGTTGTGCTCTGCAACGGCAGCGGCGCCTTCGACCGATCGAACGGCACGCCGTGGCCGGTGCGACGACAGCGCGGCCAGGTGAGCTCGGTCGCCGCGACCGACCTCGACCCGAAGGCCGTGCCACGATTGCCGATTACCGGCTCGGGCTACGTCCTGCCCGCCATCGACGGACGCGTGTGGTTCGGTGCGACGTCGCAATGGGGCGGCGACGACGGCGCCGTGCGCACCGACGACCACCGAGAGAACCTCGATCGGTTGGGTCGTCTGATCGTCGCGGCAGAAGCGCCGCCGCTCGATCGGGTGACGGGGAGAACATCATGGCGCTGGGTGAGCGACGATCGCCTGCCGATCATCGGCGCCGTGCCCGCGGCTTCGACCGAATCGCTTGGCCTGGGGCCGTCGCCATCCACGCGCCTCGACCAGCCGCGCTTCGTGGCGCGCGCGCCGGGTCTCTTCGTGTGCGCGGCCCTCGGGTCGCGGGGCATCGCGTCGGCGGCGCTCGGGGCCAGGATCCTGGCCGCCGCGATCACGGGTGCGCCATCGGTGGTGGAAGCCGATCTGATCGACGCCGTCGATCCGGCGCGCTTCCTCAGTCGGCAGTTCCGTCGCAGCGAAGCAGCGCGTAACCGCGAAGCCTCGTCGGCGGTTCAGCCTCCCGAGGCAGGTTCGCCTGGCGCAGCCTGAGGCGCACCGGCATCGCTCGGCGCCGTGGCGTCGCCATCGCTTCCCGGATTGACCTTGCGGTCGGCCTTTTCCTTTTCCTTCTGTTCCTTCTTCTTCTTCTTCGCCAGCTCGCGCTGGCGCTTCTCGAACGAGTAATTGGGTTTGGCCACGGACCATCCTTCCTGCGGGCTGCACGAAACGTGCACGGGGACAGAGGTTACGCGTTTTTCGCGGCGCGATTTCCCGGCCGGCGGCTTTGCGGCCGGGTTCGTCTCAGAACGTGAGCGTCCTTACGCCCTGCGGCGTTCCGAGCAGGCAGACGGTGGCCCGATGGCGCGCGAAGAGGCCCACGCACACCACGCCGGCCCACTGGTTGACCTCGCGCTCGAGCTCCGCCGGATCGTCGATGACCAGGTCGTGGACGTCGAGGATCGCGCCGCCGTTGTCGGTGACGACACCACGGCGCAGCTCCGCCCGCCCGCCCATCGCCGCGAACCGTCGCGCGACCTGCGCCGACGCCATCGGGATCACTTCCACCGGCAAGGCGAAACGTCCGAGGCGCTGGACGAGCTTCGATTCGTCGGCGATGCAGACGAAGCGCTCAGCCAGGTCGGCGACGATCTTCTCGCGCGTCAGCGCGGCGCCGCCGCCCTTGATCATGCAGCCCGTGCCGTCGATCTCGTCAGCGCCGTCGAAGCAGATCGGCAGCGACGTCACGTCGTTGGCCTCCAGCACACGGATGCCGCGCGCGACCAGGCGCGCGGTGCTGGCGGCACTGCTCGAGACGGCGCCGGCGACGGCCACTGGCAACGTGCCGAGGGCGTCGATGAAGAGGTTCACCGTCGAGCCCGAGCCGACGCCGATCAGCGCGCCGTCGGGAACGTAGGCCAGCGCCGCGTGGGCGACCAGACGCTTGAGCTCGTCCTGCATCATGTCCGCGTGCCTCTGGCGGCCGACGACGGCTCGCCGACCATGTCCGCGGCGACGACCCAGGCGTCGAACTGCTCGGCGCTGACCCAGCCCGAGGCGAGCGCCGCATCGCGCAAGGTGCTGCCGCTGCGATGCGCTTGCTTCGCGATCTTGGCCGCCTTGTCGTAGCCGATGTGCGGATTGAGCGCCGTGACGAGCATCAGCGAGCGCTGCACCAGCTCGGCGATGCGCTCGCGGTCGGGCTCGATGCCGCGCGCGCAATGCTCCTCGAAGCTGCGCGCGCCGTCACCGAGGAGCCGCACGCTCTGCAGGAAGTTGTGGATCAGCACCGGCTTGAAGACGTTGAGCTCGAAGTTGCCCGACGCGCCGGCGACGTTGATCGCGACGTCGTTGCCGAGCACCTGCGCGCAGAGCATCGTCATCGCCTCGCACTGGGTCGGATTCACCTTGCCCGGCATGATCGAGCTGCCCGGCTCGTTCTCGGGAATGCGGATCTCGCCCAGCCCCGAGCGCGGGCCCGAGGCGAGCCAGCGCACGTCGTTGGCGATCTTGTTGAGCGACGCAGCCAGCGTCTTCAGCGCGCCGTGCGCGTGGACGATCGCATCGTGCGCGGCGAGCGCCTCGAACTTGTTCGGCGCGGTGACGAAGGGCAGCTTCGTGCGCTCCGCGAGCTCGGCGGCGACCTTTGCACCGAATGCCGGCGGCGCGTTCAGGCCGGTGCCGACGGCGGTGCCGCCGAGCGCGAGCTCGCACAGGTGCGGCAAGGCGGCGCGCACGTGGGCAATGCCGTGGTCGAGCTGCGCGACCCAGCCCGAGATCTCCTGACCGAGCGTCAGCGGCGTCGCGTCCTGGAGATGCGTGCGGCCGATCTTGACGATGTCTGCAAACTCGCCCGACTTGGTCGCCAGCGTCTCGCGCAAGGTCGCGACGCTCGGCAGCAACCGGTGCACGACGGCCTCGACCGCGGCGACGCTCATCGCCGTCGGGAAGACGTCGTTCGACGACTGGCTGCGATTGACCTCGTCGTTCGGATGCACGAGGCGGGCGTCGCCGAGCGGGCCGCCGAGGATCTGGGAGGCGCGGTTGGCGAGCACCTCGTTCATGTTCATGTTGGTCTGCGTGCCCGAGCCGGTCTGCCAGACCGAGAGCGGGAACTCACCGTCGTGGCGGCCAGCGAGGACTTCGTCGGCGGCGACGACGATGGCATCGGCCTTGGCGCGCGCCAGCGTGCCGAGCTCGGCGTTGACGACAGCGCTGCTGCGCTTGACGAGCGCCAGCGCCTGCAGCAACTCCCTCGGCATCTTCTCGGTGGAGATGTCGAAGTGGTGCAGCGAGCGCTCGGTCTGCGCCCCCCAGAGCCGGCCGGCTGCGACGGAAATCTCGCCGAAGGTGTCTTTTTCGATGCGGTGATCGGACATCAGCGAAGTATGCCGCGTCGATGCCAAAATCCGGCCGCCCATGCGCTTCCTGCCCTCGCTCCCCTACCCGCTCGCGCGCTCGTTCCTGTTCGGCCTCGACCCCGAGCAGGCGCACGACCTGACCCTCAACGCGCTCGCCGCGATCCAGCACACGCCGCTGGTCTGTGCGGTGACGCAGGAGCGCATCGCCGACCCGGTGACGTTGGCCGGCTTGCGCTTTCCGAATCGCATCGGCCTGGCCGCCGGACTCGACAAGAACGGCCGCTGCATCGACGCTTTCGGGGCGATGGGATTCGGCAGCGTCGAGGTCGGCACGGTGACGCCGCTGGCGCAGCCCGGCAACCCGAAGCCGCGCATCTTTCGGCTGCCCGAAGCCGACGCGCTCATCAACCGCCTGGGCTTCAACAACGACGGCCTGGCGGCGTTCGTCGCCAACGTCCGGCGCGCGCAGTTCAGGTCGCGCGGTGGCATCCTCGGCCTGAATATCGGCAAGAACGCGGCGACGCCG
>JAYTHL010000170.1:0-1639 GCA_043732605.1 Rhizobacter sp.
CAGATAGTGGTCGACGCGGCCGAAGGCATTCGACACGCGCGCGTCCTTCTCGCTCCAGCCGGTGACGGCGATGAGGATCAGGTCGTCACCGTAGCGCTCGCGCAGCCGCCGCGAGAGCTCGCCGCCGTCCATGCCGGGCAGGTTGACGTCGAGCAGGACGCAGTGGGGCTTGTATTCCTCGACCAGCGCCAGGACGACGAGGCCGTCGTGCGCGATGCGCACCTCGTAGCCGTTCAGCTTCAGGATCTCGGCGAGGACTTCGGCGACGTCGTGGTCGTCGTCGACGACCAGCACGCGGACCGCGTCGTCGTGTGCGGTCGAGGTGCCCGTGGAGGTGGGTTCTTCGTTGATTCCCATGCTGCGCGAAGGATACCCGCGGGCCGGTGACCTTCGAGCGCTGTGGCAGCATCGAATGAGCTCACGACCTCATGAAGGCCCGACATGGCAGCGCACGCTCCCTCGATTCCGAATCCCGCGCCGCTCGCCGGCCGCACCGCCCTCGTCACCGGCGCCTTCGGCGGCCTCGGCCTGCACTTCGCCCAGGTGCTCGCGGCGCACGGCGCGAAGGTCGCGCTCGCGGGCCGGCGCATCGCGCTCGGGCGCACCGTGGCCGCCGAACTCGGAGCGACCGTCGCGCGGCCCGGCGACGTGCGCGCCTACGCGATGGACGTCACCGACGCGGCCAGCGTCGCCGACGCCATCGCTGCGATCAGCGCCGAGCTCGGCGCGCCATCGATCGTCGTCAACAACGCCGGCACCGTCGCGCGCGCTCCCAGCCTCGCGCTGAGCGAGGCCGACTGGCAGGGCGTGATCGACGTCAACCTCTCGGGCGTGTTCCGCGTGGCGCAGGCGAGCGCGCGCGAGATGGTGCGCACCGGCACGCGCGGCACGATCGTCAACATCGCCTCGATCCTCGGCCTGCGCGTGCGCACGCAGGTGGCGGCCTACGCCGCGAGCAAGGCGGCGGTGGTGCAGCTCACGCACGCGCTGGCGCTCGAATGGGCCGAGCACGGCATCCGCGTGAACGCGATCGCGCCCGGCTACTTCGAGACCGACATCAACCGCGACCTGCTGCACTCGCCGACTGGCCAGGCGATCGTGGCCCGCATCCCGCAGCAGCGCGTCGGCCAGCTCGCCGAGCTCGACGGCCCGTTGCTGCTGCTCGCCTCCGACGCGTCGTCGTACATGACCGGGGCGGTGATCCCGGTCGACGGCGGGCACCTGGTGAGCACGCTTTGACGACTAGCGCTCCGGGCCATTCGTCAACCAAGCGGGAATGTCCCGCTGCGCGTGCAGCACCTTCAGAACGTCCACATGATCTTCACGCTCGACGTAGAAGACGAGGTACGACAACGTGTTCAGCGGCCAGAAGCGGAGGCCGGTGATGCCGATCTCGGCCGCGTAGCGCACCGCTCCGGTCGCAGGAAATCGCCGGATATGGCGGTAAGCCTCTTTCAAAGACCGACGCG
This sequence comes from Rhizobacter sp., assembly GCA_043732605.1. Lineage (GTDB taxonomy): Bacteria > Pseudomonadota > Gammaproteobacteria > Burkholderiales > Burkholderiaceae_C > Schlegelella_A. The sequence continues at coordinate 1,470 of JAYTHL010000170.1, forward strand.
AAATCGGCCCCCGCCGGCAAGCACGCCTACGGCAGCTTCTGGAACCCGAACACCGGCGGGTTCATGCCGCAGCTGACGCCGTCGTCGCCGACCTTGCCGGTCGCGTTGACGCTGAACTTCGACTTGGCCGTGCCCGCGATCACGAGAGGCGCGGTCAGGTGCAGGCCGTT
>JAYTHL010000171.1:0-5720 GCA_043732605.1 Rhizobacter sp.
GGCGCCGACATCCTCGAGACCAACACCTTCGGCGCCACCTCGGTGGCGCAGGAAGACTACGGCTTGGCCCATGTCGCGCGCGAGATGAACGTCGCAGGCGCCCGGCTGGCGCGCGCGGCGTGCGACAGGTTCTCGACCGCCGACCAGCCGCGCTTCGTCGCCGGCGCGCTGGGCCCGACGCCGCGCACGGCGAGCATCAGCCCCGACGTCAACGATCCGGCGGCCCGCAACGTCACCTTCGCCGAGCTGCGCGCCGCGTACCGCGAGCAGGCCGAAGGTCTCCTCGAAGGCGGCTGCGACCTGTTCCTGGTCGAGACGATCTTCGACACGCTCAACGCCAAGGCGGCGATCTTCGCCCTCGACGAGCTGATGGAAGACACCGGCGAGCGGCTGCCGGTGATCGTCTCGGGCACCGTCACCGACGCCTCGGGCCGGATCCTCTCGGGCCAGACCGTCAACGCCTTCTGGCACAGCGTGCGCCACGCGCGCCCGCTCGCGATCGGGCTCAACTGCGCCCTCGGCGCGGCGCTGATGCGGCCGTACATCGAGGAGCTCGCGCGCGTCGCCGGCGACACCTTCGTGAGCTGCTACCCGAACGCCGGGCTGCCCAATCCGATGAGCGAGACCGGCTTCGACGAGACGCCGGAGATCACCGCCGGCCTGCTCGAGGAGTTCGCGAAGTCGGGCTTCCTCAACATCGCCGGCGGCTGCTGCGGCACGACGCCCGAGCACATCGCGCAGATCGCCGATCGCGTCGGCCGCTACCGGCCGCGGATGGGTCGCAAGGGCGAGCTCTTCGGCGAGCTGCTGGCGGCGTGATGGGCCTCCCAGAACGCTCGACAGCCCTCTCGGGGGGCGACGCCGGAGGCGGCGGGGGCTCCATGACTCCACCGGAGGTGGCGGCGCAGCCGACGCCTCCCCTCAAGCTCTCCGGCCTCGAGCCCGTCCTGATCGGCACGGGCTCGCTCTTCGTCAACATCGGCGAGCGCACCAACGTCACCGGCTCGAAGGCGTTCGCGCGCCTGATCCTCGGCGGCCAGTTCGAGGAGGCGCTCGGCGTCGCCCGCCAGCAGGTCGAGAACGGCGCGCAGATCATCGACATCAACATGGACGAGGCGATGCTCGATTCGAAAGCGGCGATGGTCCGCTTCCTGAATCTGGTCGCCGGCGAGCCCGAGATCGCGCGCGTGCCGATCATGATCGACAGCTCGAAGTGGGAGGTGATCGAAGCCGGCCTGCAGTGCGTGCAGGGCAAGGGCATCGTCAACTCGATCTCGATGAAGGAGGGTGAGGCCGCGTTCCGGCATCAGGCCAAGCTCGTGCGCCGCTACGGCGCCGCGGCCGTCGTGATGGCGTTCGACGAAAAGGGTCAGGCCGACACCTATGCGCGCAAGACCGAGATCTGCGCCCGCGCCTACAAAATTCTCGTCGACGAGGTCGGCTTCGCGCCCGAAGACATCATCTTCGATCCGAACATCTTCGCGATCGCGACCGGCATCGAGGAGCACGACAACTACGCCGTCGACTTCATCAATGCGACGCGCTGGATCAAGGCGAACCTGCCCGGCGCCAAGGTCTCGGGCGGCGTCTCGAACGTGAGCTTCTCGTTCCGCGGCAACGATCCGGTGCGGGAAGCGATCCACACCGTGTTCCTCTATCACGCGATCCAGGCCGGCATGGACATGGGCATCGTCAACGCCGGCATGGTCGGCGTCTATGATGACCTCGACGCCGAACTCCGCGAGCGCGTCGAGGACGTCGTCCTCAACCGCCCGCCGAAGCTGAAAGCCGGCGAAGCACCGGCGACCGCCGGCGAGCGGCTGATCGAGATCGCCGAGCGTGCCAAGGGCATGTCGCGTGACGACTCGATGCGGCTCGCCTGGCGCGGCACGGCCGAGCAGCCGAAGACCATCGACGAGAAGCTGAGCCACGCGCTCGTCCACGGCATCACCGAGTTCATCGTCGAGGACACCGAGGCCGCGTGGCAGCAGGTGCAGGCGAGAGGCGGCCGGCCGCTGCACGTCATCGAAGGGCCGCTGATGGCCGGCATGAACATCGTCGGCGACCTGTTCGGCCAGGGCAAGATGTTCCTGCCGCAGGTCGTCAAGTCGGCACGCGTGATGAAGCAGGCCGTCGCGCACCTGCTGCCCTACATCGAGGCCGAGAAGCTGCTGCTGATCGAAGGCGGCGGCGAGGCCAAGGCCAAGGGCAAGATTGTCATCGCGACCGTGAAGGGCGACGTCCACGACATCGGCAAGAACATCGTCACCGTCGTCCTCCAGTGCAACAACTTCGAGGTCGTCAACATGGGCGTGATGGTCGCGTGCCAGGACATCCTCGCCAAGGCGAAGGTCGAGGGCGCCGACATCATCGGCCTGTCGGGGCTGATCACGCCGAGCCTCGAGGAGATGCAGCACGTCGCCGCCGAGATGCAGCGCGACGACTTCTTCCGTATCAGGAAGATCCCGCTCCTGATCGGCGGCGCGACGACGAGCCGCGTCCACACGGCCGTGAAGATCGCGCCGCACTACGAAGGCCCGGTCGTCTACGTGCCCGACGCGAGCCGCTCGGTCGGCGTCTGCAGCGAGCTGCTCTCGGACGACCGCGCCGCCGCCTACGTCGCCGAGCTCGAGGCCGACTACGCCCGCGTGCGCCATCAGCACGAGAGCAAGAAGGCGGTGCCGATGGTCACGCTCGCCGAGGCACGCGCCAACAAGACGCCGATCGACTGGCCGTCGTACACGCCGCCGGTGCCGAAGTTCATCGGCCGGCGCATCCTCAAGAACCAGGATCTGGCGGAGATCGCCGAGGTGATCGATTGGGGTCCGTTCTTCCAGACCTGGGAACTCGCGGGCCCCTACCCGGCGATCCTCACCGACGAGATCGTCGGCGAATCGGCGCGGCGCCTCTTCTCCGACGGCAAGCGGATGCTGCGTCGCGTGATCGAAGGCCGCTGGCTGCGCGCCAACGGCGTCGTCGGCCTCTATCCGGCGGCGACGGTCGGCGACGACGACATCGAGGTCTACAGCGACGAGAGCCGCCGCGACGTGCTCTTCACCTGGCGCGGCCTGCGCGTGCAGAGCGTGCGTCCGGTCGTCGACGGCATCAAACGCCCCAATCGCTGCCTCGCCGACTTCATCGCGCCCAAGGGCTCCGGCAAAAACGACTACATCGGCCTCTTCGCCGTCACCGCCGGGCTCGGCGTCGACAAGAAGGAGCAGCAGTTCGCCGCCGACCTCGACGACTACAGCGGCATCATGCTGAAGGCACTCGCCGACCGGCTCGCCGAAGCCTTCGCCGAGCGGCTGCACCAGCGCGTGCGCACCGACTTCTGGGGCTACGCCGCCGACGAGGCGCTCGACACCGCCGGCCTCGTCGCCGAGCGCTATCGCGGCATCCGTCCGGCGCCGGGCTATCCGGCGTGTCCCGACCACACCGTCAAGCGCGATCTCTTCCGTGCGCTCGGCGCCGACGAGATCGGCATGCAGCTCACCGAGAGCATGGCGATGCTGCCGGCGGCGAGCGTCGCGGGCTTCTACTTCGCGCATCCCGAGTCGACGTACTTCAACGTCGGCAAGATCGGCCGCGACCAGCTCAAGAGCTGGGCCGAGCGCAGCAGGGTCTCGGCGCAGGACGCGGAACGGGCGCTGACGCCGCTGCTCTGACCGAGAGGGCCGGCGCCTGCGTTTGCTTACGACTGCCGCAGACGCTCTCACGGCCCGATGACGCGGTGAAACGGTGACGCGGCGTCCTGCCATGCTGCTGGGCTGAGGTGCCTCGATGACTCCGCTGAGCGGAGCCTCGTCGACGCGCAGGAGGTCACGCGTCTTTCCAGGGGTCGTCGGTTGAATACATTCGAGACATCGCATCGCGCGCCGAAGGCGCAGGCGCGGCACGCGATCGGCGCAGCGTTGGCCGCGTGCCTTCTGGCCCTGGCAGCCTGCGGCGGCGGCGGCAGCAGCACGAGCGACGGCGGTGCCGCGGCGCCCGCACCCGCGCCGGCGGCCGCCGCGTCGACCCCGACCAAGGCCGAAGCCTCGCGCTTCCTCGCCCAGTCGACGATGGGGCCGAGCAGCGCCGACATCGATCACCTCGCGACGATGCAGTACGCGGCATGGCTCGACGAGCAGTTCGCCAAGCCGCAGACGCTGCACCGCATCTACATCAACCAGGCGACGGCCGACGCGGTCGCGCTCGGCCAGCAGATCAGCGAAGTCAACTTCTTCGACTCGTGGTGGAGCCAGGCGCTCGGCCGGCTGACGACGGCGGCCGCTCCGGCCGCGCGCGTCAGCTCGCGGCGAGCGCGCGCCGGTACTGAATCGCCTCGGCGAGATGCGGGATCGCCACGACCGCGCTCGCCTCGAGATCGGCGATCGTGCGCGCGACGCGCAGGACGCGGTGGTAGCCGCGTGCCGACCAGCCCAGGCGCGTCGTCGCCGTCTGCAGAAAGCGTGATGCCGCGTCGTCGAGCCGGCAATGGCGGTCGAGCGCCGCGCCGGCGAGATGGCAGTTGGCGATGCCCTGGCGGTCGATCGCCCATCGGCGTGCCGCGGCGACGCGCGTTGCGACCGCGGCGCTCGACTCGCCCTCGGCGCTCGCCGCGAGAAGTGCGGGCGCCACCGCCGGCATCTCGATGTGCAGGTCGATGCGGTCGAGCAGTGGGCCGCTGATGCGCGCCTGGTAGCGCAGCACCGCATCCGGCGTGCAGCGGCAGATCTTGCCGGCGTTGCCGAGCTGCCCGCACGGGCACGGATTCATCGCCGCGACGAGCTGGAACGAGGCCGGGAACTCGGCCTGGCGCGCCGCGCGCGAGACGACGATGCGGCCGGTCTCGAGCGGCTCGCGCAACGCCTCGAGCGCCGCGCGCGGGAACTCGGGCAGCTCGTCGAGGAAGAGCACGCCGTGGTGGGCGAGCGAAGCCTCGCCCGGCCGCGGCGGCGAGCTGCCGCCGACCAGCGCCGCGGCCGAGGCCGTGTGGTGCGGCGCGCGCAGCACGCGCTCGCTCCAGCGGCCGGTCGAGAACGCGCCGGCGACGCTCTGGATCGCGGCCGACTCGAGCGCCTCCTCGTGGGTGAGCGCTGGCAGGAGGCCGACGAGCCGGTGCGCCAGCATCGACTTGCCGGTGCCCGGCGGGCCCACCATCAGCAGGCTCAGCTGGCCGGTCGCGGCGATCTCGAGGACGCGCTTGGCGGCGGCCTGGCCGCGCACGTCGCGCAGGTCGAGCCCGGGCGGAGGCGCGCCACGCGTCATCGGCCGCGGCTCGTGCAGGCCGCTCGCATCGGCGGCGTCGCCCGGCAGGAGCGCGCGCACGACATCGGCGAGGTGGCGCGCACCGCGCACCGCGAGCCCGTCGACGAGGGCGGATTCGTCGGCACTGTCCTGCGGGAGCACGAGCGTGCGCGCGGTCGCGGCCGGCATGCGCCGCAGAGCGAGCGCCATCGCCAGGGCGCCGTGCACCGGTCGCAGCTCGCCGGCGAGCGAGAGCTCGCCCGCGAACTCGAAGCGCTCGAGCTTGGCGGCGTCGAGCTGGCCGGCCGCGGCCAGGATGCCGAGCGCGATCGGCAGGTCGAAGCGGCCCGACTCCTTCGGCAGATCGGCCGGCGCGAGGCTCACGGTCACGCGCTTGTTGTGCGGGAAGTCGAGGCCGCTGGTCTGCAGCGCGGCGCGCACCCGCTCGCGCGATTCCTTGACCTCGGTGTCGGCCAGCCCGACGAGCGTGA
>JAYTHL010000172.1:0-1633 GCA_043732605.1 Rhizobacter sp.
CGACACGGTGCGCAGCCGGTTGCGATCGGTGATCACGAAGCCGCCGCCGGGCATGGCGGTGAGATAGCCGGTGATGTCGTCGAGCTGCGCGTGGCCGGAGGGTCCGTCGATGTTGCCGTTGCCGTCGATGCGGTTGCCCGTCACCGTCGACACGACGTTGGTCGACAGGTCGATGGCACGCAGCAAGCCGCGCCCGTCGCGCACGTAGAGCGTGTTGCCGACGATCGTCATCCCCAAGGGGGCGGGGATGCCGGCGCTGGCGCCAGGACCGTCCAGCGCCGCCGTGTCGAAGCCGTTGGAGGCGCCGGCGATCGTCGTCACGGCGTCGGCCGAGGCACCGGCGCGGGCGATGCGGCGGATCCGGCTGTGCCGTAATCGGAGACGTAGACATCGTTGTTGGCAGCGACGGCGATGCCGTCGGGTCCGCTGAACTTCGCGTTCGCCGGATTGAGGTTGTCCACCAGGCCCTGCGCGTGGTTGCCGGCGTAGGTGGTCACCACGCCGGCGACCGTGACGCGCCGGATCACGTGGTTGTTGCTGTCGGCGACGTAGAGATCGCCGTCGGGCCCGAGAGAGATCGCTCGCGGTCCGTCGAATCTGGCCGCGGCACCGGTCCCGTCGGCTGCGCCGGTCGCCTGCGGCGTGCCGGCGATGGTCGAGACGGTGCCGTCGAGGGCGATCTTGCGGATGGTGCTGTTCTGCGTGTCGAGCACATAGACGATGCCGGCCGCGTCCGCGACCAGGTCGGCGGGGTTGCGGAACGAGGCCGTCGCGGCCGGACCGTCGGCGGAACCCGACGAGCTGATCCCTCCGGCGAAGGTGATGATCGTCTTCAGATCGGCGGAGAGCCGGCGGATCGAATTTCCGTCGGTGTACGTGTAGTCGCCGTTCGGCAGCCGGGCGATGCCGCCGAGCGAGCCGATCTGCGCTGCGCCGCGCAGCCCGATGACCGGCACCAGGTCGAGGCTGACCGCCGACGGCACGCCGACCGTGAGCGTCGCGACGCTGCTCGGCGTGCTGCTCTGGCCGCTGCAGTCGAGCAGCGCGCGGAACTGCGCGCCGGTGTCGCCGATGGCGGTCGTGAATGTGTACGTGGCGGCAGTGGCTCCGGCGATGGCGACGAACGCGCCGGCCGTGCCGTTGTTGCGCTGCCACTGGATGTCGAGCGTGCCCGTGCTGCAGGTGCCGCCGACCGTGAACGATGCGCTCGCTCCGGCCGTCACCGACACGTTCGCCGGCTGGGGCGCGATCGTCAGCACGGGCGCGCTCGCCGTCACCGTCAGAGTCGCGCTGTTGCTGGTCGCGCTGCCGGCGCCGTTGCTGGCGACGGCGCGAAAGGTCGCGCCGCTGTCGCCGAGCACAGTCGTTGGGGTCGTGTACGTCGTGGCGGTCGCGCCGGCGATCGCCGTGCCGTTGCGCTGCCACCGATAGGTGATGGTCGCGTCGCCGGTCGCGGCGACGATGAAGCTCGCCGGCTGGCCGGCGGTGACGCTGACGTTCGCGGGCTGCAGCGTGATCGTCGGCGGCACGGGCACCGGCGGCACGGGCACCGGCGTCACCGGACCGGCCGGCGCCGTGCCGGGAGGCGGCGGTGCATCGGCGCTGCCGCCGCAGGCGGAAAGGACTACGCCGG
>JAYTHL010000173.1:0-5692 GCA_043732605.1 Rhizobacter sp.
CGTCGCTGCGGCGCCGCTCGGCCTCGTCCGCATCGATCCGTGGACCGCGACGACGACGCATCGCATCGCGCAGGCGCTCGTCGGCGGCACCTGGACCAATGCCGAGCAGATGAGCCTGCTCGGCCAAGCCTGGTGGGACGGCACCGCGCTGCCCGGCGGCGCCTGGGACGGCTGGAACGCGCGCAGCCGATCGCTGGCGTCGCTCGCCGGCGGCCCAGCGCCTGCGCGCGCGATCGCCGGCAACCTCGCCTGGCAGGGCAGCGCGCTCGGCGCGTCGTCGAGCCTGCGCCGCGCCAACCTGTTCGCGCGCCTGGGCTGGCAGCACGACAAGTGGCAGCCGGCGATCGACATGCTCTGGACGCCGGCCGATGCCGGCCATGTGATCACCGCATCGGTCGGCTGGCAGGGCGACCGGGTGCGCGTCGACGGCGGGCTGCGGACCTACGACGGCCCGTCGAGCGCGGTGCTCGCGCAGCTGCCGAAGAAGCGGATCGTCTACGTCGCGGGCAGCTGGTCGTTCTGATTGGATTGACGCGCGTCAAGAGCGCGCGCGGCGCGGCGGACGACACTGACCCGGTCATCCAGCTTCACGACACGCCCGCCATGTACCAGCACATCCTGGTTCCCGTCGACGGCAGCCCGACGTCGAACCTCGGCCTCGAGGAGTCGATCAAGCTCGCGAAGCTCTCCGGCGGAAGCATCCGCCTCGTCCACGTCCTCGACGGCCTGATGTTCGTGACCGGCCTCGAGTACTGCACGGCGGACCTGCTCGGCCTCATGCAGGAAGCCGGCGAGGAGGTCCTGCGCACGGCCAAGGCGCGGGTCGAGGCGAACGGCATCGCCGTCGAGACAGTCCTGTCGCAGACCTGCGGCGGGCGCGTCTGCGACGTCGTCGCCGAGCAGGCCCGCCTCTTCGACGCCGACCTCATCGTCATCGGCACGCACGGGCGGCGCGGCATCGGCCGCCTGGTCATCGGCAGTGATGCCGAGCAGATCGCGCGCACGGCCCCGGCGCCGGTGCTGATGGTTCGGGCGACCCACCTCGACGCCGCGACGCCGCGGTCCTTGCGCCGCACAGCGGCGAGCGAGCCGACGTCGAGGGCCGTCGCGGCCTGATCGACGTGTGCCAGCGCATCCTCGTGCCGATCGACGGCGGCGCCACGTCGGCAGAAGGCGTCGACGAAGCGGTCCGGCTCGCGGCACTGACAGGCGCGGAGCTCAGGCTGATGCACGGCGTCGTCGCAGCCGACCACACCAACGGCTTCGAGACCGGGGTCGTCTACTGCATCGACGTGCTGCCCCGCATGCGGCAGGCCGGAGCGCGAGTCCTCGCCGCCGGGGCGCGTCGTGCCGAGCGCCCCGGCGTGACGGTCGGCACGACGCTGGTCGAGACAACCGTGGCAGGGCAGATCGCCGAGCGCATCGTCGACGAGGCCCGCGCGTGGCGGGCGGACGTGATCGTTGTCGGCAGCCACGGCCGGCGCGGCGCCGACCGCTTCTTCATGGGCAGCGTCGCCGAGCAACTGGCACGACACGCGCCTGTGCCGGTGTTGATCGTGGGCGGCCGCCACCGAGGGGCGACGAACGTTCGAACGCCCGTCGAAGCCCTCGCAGACGGCGCCGGCGCCGGCACCGTCCCCTAAGCTGCAGACCGACTCACCGCGCGGTGAGTCGGCCCAGGATGCCCGACGGCTTCGACGAAGGCTTGGCGGCCTCCAACTCCTTCTTGCGCGCGTCCAGGCGATCCCTCAAGCCGACCAGGTCCATCTTCGAGCGCCGGCACTTCGGGAACATCTCGGTGTGCTCTTCGATCACGTGATGCTCGACGATGTCGCCGAGAACCTTGACCTTGGCGTCGTAGTAGTCGTCGCTCGGTCTGGACGACAGGATCCAGGCGATGAGGCCTTTCGCGCCGTCGTGCTCGACCCATGCCTCGTTCATCATGTCCTCGTCCAGTCCCGCTTCACGGGCAGCCGGATAGAAGATCTCCTCTTCGATCTGCGTGTGCACGGTCAACATGGCGCATACCTTGTCTGCAAGCGCCTTGCGTTGGTCTGCCGGAGCGCTCTTCTTCATGAGCGTGTCGTACTGCTTGAAGCACTTGGCGGCAGCAAGGTGGTCTGCGACCAGGAGGTCGATCGCGTCCTTCGGACTGGACTTCGGCGGCGCCGTGTTGTCGCCCGTGTTGTCGGGATACGGCTTGATCGCGGCCGTGCTCGGTTTCCTGGTCAGCACGGCCTTCTTGCCAGCTGCGTGCGCGGGTGATTTTTTGGTGGTTGCCATGGCTTAGAAGAGTTGCGAGATTGCGTAGATGCCGAGAACCCAGGCGATGAGAGATTGACCCATGTCGATCCCCTCGGAAGTTGTGGTGCGAGAAAGATAGGACTGCGGCCGAGTCGTGCCGATCGGAACAAACCGTCATCGTTTGTAGGACGGTTCGGCATCCATTGAGCGGAGACGGGGGGTGCCTTGCGCAGGGCGTGGGCCACCGGTGTGCGGCGATGACTGCGGGCCGACGGCTTGCGCCGGCGCCGATGTCAGGAGCGCCAGACGGCGCGCGTCAGGCGAAGCAGCTTGCGGTTGGTCTCGGGCAGCTTCTCGTCGAGCACGGCGGCAACTTCCGCCTGCGCCCTCTTCCAGCAGACGAGCGCCTTGCCGAAGACCGAGCGGCCGACCTTGGTGAGGGAGGGGATGCGCTGGCGCCGGTCTGCGCCGACGGCGAGCGCGACCCATCCCTGGCGCTCGAGGACGCGGAGGTTGCGGATCAGCGTCGTCTCGTGCATCGCGATGCACGCGGCGAGTTCCTTCACCGTGATGCCCTGCGCATTCGACACCGCCCAGAGCACGGCCATCTGGCTCGCCTGCACGCCGGACGGAGCGAGATGGCGGTCGTAGACGCTGCTGACCGCGCGTGCGGCCATGCGCAGGTTGCCGCAGACGCAGTCGAAGCCGCGCGTGCTGAGCTTGTCGACGAGATCCATGCCTGCCAGTATAGATGCAGGCACAGGTACTTTTCTCTCCCGTGTCGCTACACCGACCACTCGGCGGGCTGCAGCAGCTCGTCGTTCGCCGACTCCGTTGCGAGCCGGAGCAGGTAGCCGCGGCCGTACACCGTTTCCACCTGCAAGGCATGGCCGCCGGCGTCGCGCAGCTTCTTCCTGATGCGGCAGACGTGCATGTCGGCGCTGCGTCTCGCATCGGCGCCCTGCGTGTGCCCGAAGGTGCGCGCGATCGTGTGACGGTGCACGAGCTCGCCCGGCCGCGAGGCGAGCACGAGCAGCAGCTCGAACTCGCCCGCGGTGAGCGAGATCGGCATCGCGCCGACGCTGGCGCTCGCCCGGCGCGGGTCGAGCCGGAGCGGCCCGAAGCGGACCTCGCTCAGATCGTGCTCCGGGCGCTTCTGCGAGACGTCGATCAGGCGGCGCATCTGCGCGGCGATCACGCGCGTCGAGGTCGGACCGACGACGAGCTGGCTCGCACCCGATGCGAGCGCGCGCAACTGGTCGTCCTCGTCGCCGTCGCCGAGCACGACGAGGATCGGCGCGCCGGCGTCGCGCTGGAGGCTCTCGAGCATCGGGTGGACGGCGTCGCCGAAGCCGTCGGCGTCGATCAGGATCACGTCGAAGTGCCATTGCGCGATGACGCCGAGCGCCGACGACAGCGATTCGACGTAGTAGGCCTTGAAGCCGGCCGCGCCGATCTCGCACCGCAACGGCTCCGAGGTCGCGCGATCGGCGGTGATCACGAGCAGCAGTGGAAGCATCGCGTCAGGACGGCACGGAAGCCGGCGTTCGAAGGTGGCGAAAGAGGGTCGAGCGGCAGCCGAATCCGGCGCGCTCCGCGGCCTCGTGGCGCGGCACGCCGGCGGCGAGCAGGCGGCGCGCGACGGCGACGCGCTTCTTCACGAGGTAGGCGTGCGGCGTCGCGTCCATCACCAGGCCGAACAGCCGGGCGAAATGGAAAGTCGAGAGATTGGAGACCTCGGCGAGCGCCTCGACACGCAGCGGCTCGGCGTAGTTGCTGTGGATGAAATCGGCCGAGAGCAGCAGCCGGCGAAAGAGCGCCTGGCGCGTGCTTGGCTTGGTGCAGTCGATCCGCTCGGCACGCGCGCGCAGCCGTCCCTCCTCCGTCGCCAGCGCCGACCAGAGCAGCGCCGATGCGTCGTCCGATGCGACGACGCGACCCGCGCCCGGATCGCTGTCGCCGATCGCGAGCAGGCGCTGCCCGACCTCGCCGTCGATCGAGCGCAGCGTCTGCAGGAAGTCGAGGCCGGTCGGATCGAGGCCGTCGGGGATCGCGATCTCGACGACGAGCGGGCGGGTGTCGGATTCGACCGGCCAGGCGAAGGTCTGCAGGCCGTCGGCGACGACGTAGACGTCGGGCTCGACACGCACACGGCGCTGCGGCAGGGTGATCGCCTCGGCGCCGTGGCGCACGGTGCGCAGCACGAGCCGGCCCGTGCGCGTCGGCCGCGCCGGCTCATCGAGCACGGCCGTGTCTCCTTCGCGGCGATCGAGAGTCGCGACGCCCATCGGAAAGGTATAGATGTGTATGCAACTACCGTCCAGAGTGTGCAAGCACTGAGCGTGGGCTTTGCGTCACCAGATGTGCACCCGGGCCTTGGGCTCGAGGTACAGCCGCTGCCCGGGACGCACGTCGAACGCCTCGTACCAAGCGTCGAGATTGCGGACGGTGGCAATGCGGTACGTGTCGGGGGCGTGCGTGTCGGTGGCGATCTGCGCGCGGATGCCTTCCTCGCGGCTCTTGCCGCGCGAGGCGCGCGCGAAGGCGATGAAGAACTGCCGGTCCTGCTGGCGCACATAGTCCTTGTCGCTCGCCCGGTTGCCGAGCGCTCGGCGGTGCGCGTCGAAGGCCGAGACGAGGCCGGCGAGGTCGGCGAGGTTCTCGGTGAGGGTCAGCTTGCCGTCGACCGCCAGGTCCGGGAACGCCTGGTAGGCGGAGAACTGGTTCACCAGCGCCTCGGTCGACGCCTGGTAGCGCGTCAGGTCGTCGGCCGTCCACCAGCGGCGCATGTGGCCGTTGGATTCGTAGTCGGCGCCGAGGGTGTCGACGAAGTGGCTGACCTCGTGGCCGACGACGGCGCCGATCGCGCCGTAGTTCGCGGCGTCCGATCCGGCCGGGTCGAACTTGGGCGGTTGCAACAGCGCGGCGGCGAAGTCGTAGGAGTTCTGATGGAACACCAGCACCGCGGCCGCAGACTGCGCGGCGATGACCCATGCGGTCGTGTCGACGCGTTGACCGAGGCGGGCGATGGCACGGCGGTCGTCGCGATCGGCGACACGTCGGAGATTGCCGAGCGCGTCGGTGCGGTCGACGACCACATTGGCATCGTCCTGCCAACGCTCCGGATAGCCGATGCCGGAATACAAGGTCTTCAGCTTGGCCTGCGCCAGCATCTTCGAGCCCGACGACAGCCATGTCACGTTGTCGATGCGACGACCGAACGCGGCGACGACGTCGGCCACCACGGCTTGCGCGCGGGCCTTGTGCCCGGCCGGGAAGTAGCGTTCGACGTAGAGCCTTCCTATCGCGTCGGGGAACGCCGACTGCGTCGCGGCGAGCGCGCGTTGCGTGCGGGTGTCGGCAGGCGCCGCGCTGCCAACGACGGCGTTGCGCAGCGCCGCAGCCTGCTCGGAGAAGGCGCGCGGCAGCACGTCGGCATGAGCGTGCA
>JAYTHL010000174.1:0-1622 GCA_043732605.1 Rhizobacter sp.
GCGACGAACTCGGTGAGCTTCTTAAGGTCGTCCTCGCTCATCGTCGGCGTGCGCGCCATGATCCAGACGTAGTCGCGCTTCTCGCGCGTGATCACGGTCTGGCTGTAGTCGGATGCGAGATAGCCGATGCGGTAGTCGGCCTTGAACGGCCACAGGTACTGCTGGCCCCAGACCGCGCCGTGCTCGCCGAGCACGAAGCCCTTCGAGTGGTAGTCCTTCGGTGGGCCGTCGAAGGCATCGGCACGGAAGGTGAAGGTCGTGGCGATCGTGCCGTCGGGCTCGAGCCGGTACGACTCCTTCGCCGAATGCGCGCCCTTCTCGATGAAGGTCGGAATGTTGGCGATGACGTACCAGTCGCCCATGAAGCGCGGGATGTCGACCGCGGTCGCGAGCTCGAGCGGCGGCAGGTCCTTGGCGCTCGTCATGCTCTGGCACGCGGCGACGAGAGCGGCGCTGCCCGCAAGAGCGGCTGCGATGGCGATGCGAGAAGCGTTGACATTCACGTTGACTCCTGGAGAGCGATGCGGCGGACCGGCAATCGACGCGCCCGTGGCGGCGAATCGACCGGTCAGGGCGCGGACTTGCGTCGCGGCGGACCGGGGAAGAACGCGTTGGTCCGGGCGATGTAGTCGCGGTAGGCCGGACGCCGATCGCCGATGTCCTTCTCGAGCAGCGCGACGCCCGAGACCTTGAACAACAGGCCGGTCATGATCAGCGGCGAGATCACGCTCCACCAGCCTGCGGCCGGCAACGCCATCAGGAACAGGCCCCACCAGACGCAGAACTCGCCGAAGTAGTTCGGGTGTCGCGAGTAGCGCCAGACGCCGCGGTCCATGACCTTGCCGCGGTTGGCGGGATCGCCCTTGAAGGTCGCGAGCTGCTGGTCGCCCACGGCCTCGAAGACGAAGCCGATGACCGCGAGAGCGGCGCCGATCGCGTCGATCGTCGTCCACGGCACCGGGTTCGCCGCAGCCGCCAGGAACGGCAGCGACACCAGCCAGGCCAGCACCGCCTGCAGCGCGAAGATCAGGTAGACGCTCTTGAGCGCGAAGTTCGGCTCGTTGCGGGCGCGGATCACGGTGTAGCGCTTGTCCTCGCCGTGGCCCCAGTTGCGCCACGAGACGTAGACGCCCAAGCGCACCGCCCAGACGACGACGATCGCCGCCATGACCTTGAAGCGCAGGTCGTCGCCCGGCACGAGCACCCAGGCGTAGGCGGCCGCGGGTGCGGCGATGAGCAGCGACCACATGCGATCGACCAGGCTGACGTCGCGCTGCACCAGGGTCGCGACCCAGGTGCCGAGGGCGAGGACGAGCGTGGCGGCGAAGCCGAGCAGGGCGGCAGAGGCGAAAGGCGTCATGCGGCGCTCGCAGGCACCGCGCGCGCCTCGAAGAGGTAATGCGAGACGCGCCAGCACTCGCCGCCCTCGTAGCCGAAGAGCTCGGCGCACGAGAGGAAGAAGAGGCGCCAGCGCACCCACCAGGTCGCCGCCATGTCCTTGCCGTAGACCGACTCGAAGAGCGGCCAGAGCGCGTCGCGGTGCGCGTCCATGTTCTGCAGCCAGGCCTCCGAGGTCTTCGCGTAGTGCTCGCCATTCCAGCGCCACCGTTGCACGAGCGCGA